>NZ_JPGM01000002.1:0-3170 GCF_000731655.1 Burkholderia sp. MSh2
TCGAACTGCAGCTTCGTCAGGTTGTACGACGCCTGCGCGGTCTTCAGCGTGTTTTCCGTGACCTTCAGCAGGTCGTCGGTCGACAGGAGCGTCAGGTACTGATCGGCGACTTGCGACACCAGCGAGATCTCGCTCGCCTGCCGTGCATACGCGGTCGACAGGTACTGCGCGAGCGCCTGGTCCTTCAGGCTCTGCACGCGGCCGAACAGGTCGAGTTCCCACGACGCGGACAGGCCCACGTTGTAGACCCGCGACAACGTCGCGGGCGCGCCCGCCGACGCGATCCCGGCCGGATAGCGCTGGAGGCTTTCGCTGCCGACGCCGCCCAGCGTCGGGAACAGGCCCGCGCGGGTGATCTGGTACTGCGCGCGCGCCGCCTCGATGTTCAGCACCGACACGCGCAGGTCGCGGTTGTTCTTCAGCGCGATCTCGATCAGCCGCTGCAGGCGCGGATCGACGAAGAATTCGCGCCAGCCGATGGCGGTTGCCGCCTGGCCGTTCGCGCTGCGCGCGCCGGCCGCACCCGGTTGCGTCGCATAGACGCCGCCGGCCGGGTACGCCTGCGCGACAGGCGCGTCAGGCCGCTTGTAGTGCGGCGCCATCGTGCAGCCCGTGGCAAGGAGCGCGACCGCGATTGCAGTCAAAGCGTGTTTTTGCATCATCACTGTCCCTTGTTGCCTTGGTCGCCGTTGCCCGGTTTCTCTTCGTGGTGCGAGTGTTCCTGAGCCAGGCGCAGCGCCTCGTCGGCATCTTCCCGCTCGCCGCTGAACACGGCCCGCACCTTCACGAAGAACATCGGGATCATGAAGATCGCGAGGAACGTCGCCGTGATCATCCCGCCGATCACGCCCGTACCGATCGCGTGCTGGCTGGCCGAACCCGCGCCGTTGCTGATCGCGAGCGGCAACACGCCGAGAATGAACGCGAGCGACGTCATCAGGATCGGACGCAGCCGCAGGCGCGCCGCTTCCAGCGCGGCCTCGATCGGCCCCATCTTCTCCGTCACCTGGAGTTCGCGCGCGAATTCCACGATCAGGATCGCGTTCTTCGCGGACAGGCCCACGGTGGTCAGCAGGCCGACCTGGAAGAACACGTCGTTCTCGAGGCCGCGCATCGTCGCCGCGAGCAGTGCACCGATCACGCCGAGCGGCACGACCATGATCACCGAGAACGGAATCGACCAGCTCTCATACAGCGCCGCGAGACACAGGAACACGACGAGGATCGAGATCGCATACAGGATCGGCGCCTGCGAACCGGACTGGATTTCCTGGAACGACAGGCCCGTCCACGAATAGCCGATACCGACCGGCAGCTTCTTCGCGAGCGATTCCATCGCAGCCATCGCCTGGCCCGTCGACTTGCCCGGTGCGGCCTGACCCTGGATTTCCATGGCCGACACACCGTTGTAGCGTTCGAGCTTCGGCGAACCGTACGTCCAGTGACCGGTCGCGAACGCGCTGAACGGCACCATCCCGCCCGACCCGTTGCGCACGTACCAGATGTTCATGTCTTCCGGCGTCATCCGGAACGGCGCGTCGGCCTGCACGTAGACCTTCTTGATCCGGCCGTCGACGTCCAGGAAGTTGTTCACGTACTGCGACGCCCACGCGATCGAGAACGTCTGGTCGATCGCGGTAGCCGTGACGCCCAGTGCATTCGCCTTCTCGCGGTCGATGTCGACCTTGTACTGCGGCGTGTCGTTCAGGCCGTTCGGACGCACACCCTGCAGCGTCGGATCCTTCGAGGCCATCCCGAGCAACTGGTTGCGCGCGGCCATCAGCGCATCGTGGCCGAGACCGGCGTTGTCCGTCAGCTCGAAGTCGAAGCCGGCTGCCGTACCGAGTTCCGGAATCGACGGCGGGTTGAACGGGATCACGAGGGCATCCTTGTAGCCCGCGTAGCGCCCGAACATCCGGCCGATCAGCGCCTGCACCTTCTGGTTCGCATGCTGACGCTGCGAGTAGTCCTTCAGGCGCACGAACACGAGACCGGAGTTCTGGCCGCGGCCCGCGAAGCTGAAGCCGTTGACCGTGAACGCCGATTCGACGATCTCTTTCTCGTCGTTCAGCAGGTAGTCGGAAATGTTCGCGAGCGTCTTCGCGGTCGTTTCCTGCGTCGAACCCGACGGCGTCTGCACGATCACGAACATCAGGCCCTGATCCTCGTCGGGCAGGAACGACTTCGGCAGGCGCACGAACAGCAGGCCGACCGCGACGATCACGACCAGATAGATGATCATCCAGCGACCCGAGCGCTTGATCACGTGGTGCACGCCGACGTGGTACTTGTCGCGACTGTTGTTGAACGTGCGGTTGAACCAGCCGAAGAAGCCCTTCTTCTCTTCGTGATGCCCTTGCGGGATCGGCTTCAGGATCGTCGCGCACAGCGCCGGCGTCAGGATCAACGCGACCAGCACCGACAGCACCATCGCCGACACGATCGTCAGCGAGAACTGACGATAGATCGCGCCGACCGAGCCGCCGGAGAACGCCACCGGCACGAACACCGCCGACAGCACGAGCGCCACGCCGACGAGTGCGCCGGTAATCTGGCCCATCGCCTTGCGGGTCGCCTCCTTCGGCGACAGCCCCTCTTCCGCCATCACGCGCTCGACGTTCTCGACCACCACGATCGCATCGTCCACCAGCAGCCCGATCGCGAGCACGAGGCCGAACATCGACAGCGTGTTGATCGAGAAGCCCACCAGCGACATGATCGCGAACGTGCCGAGCAGCACCACCGGCACCGCGATCGTCGGGATGATCGTCGCCCGCAGGTTCTGCAGGAACAGATACATCACGAGGAACACGAGCACGATACCTTCGAGCAGCGTCTTGACCACTTCCTCGATCGACAGCTTCACGAACGGCGTCGTGTCATACGGATACTTCACGACAAGGCCATGCGGGAAGAACGGAGCGAGCTCGTCGATCTTCGCGCGTACGGCCTTCGCGGTCGCCAGCGCGTTCGCGTTGGTCGCGAGCTGGATACCGAGCGCCGCGGTCGGCTGACCGTTGTACTTCGTGTCGAAGTTGTAGTTTTCGCCGCCGAGGCCGATCTTCGCGACGTCCTTCAGGCGAACCTGCGAGCCGTCCTGGTTGACCTTCAGCAGGATGTTGCCGAACTGCTCGGGCGTCTGCAGCAGCGTCGATTCGGTGATCGTCGCC
>NZ_JPGM01000003.1:0-248483 GCF_000731655.1 Burkholderia sp. MSh2
GGTCGCGAGCTGGATACCGAGCGCCGCGGTCGGCTGACCGTTGTACTTCGTGTCGAAGTTGTAGTTTTCGCCGCCGAGGCCGATCTTCGCGACGTCCTTCAGGCGAACCTGCGAGCCGTCCTGGTTGACCTTCAGCAGGATGTTGCCGAACTGCTCGGGCGTCTGCAGCAGCGTCGATTCGGTGATCGTCGCCTGCAGCACGGTGCCCGGCGTGGCCGGCGTGCCGCCGATCTGGCCGCCCGCGATCTGCACGTTCTGCTGCGTGATCGCGGTCGACACGTCGACCGGCGTGAGGCCGTAGTTCGTCAGGCGGTTCGGGTCGAGCCAGATCCGCATCGCGTACTGCGAGCCGAACAGCGTGACGGTGCCGACGCCGTTCAGGCGGCTGATCGGATCCTTCACGTGCGACGCCACGAAGTTCGAGAGGTCGTCCCGGTTCATGCTGCCGTCGTCGGAGTTGAAGGCGAGCACCAGCAGGAAGCTGCTGCTCGACTTCGTCACCGACAGGCCGAGCTGCTGCACGACCTGCGGCAGGATCGGCGTCGCGAGCGACAGCTTGTTCTGCACCTGCACCTGCGCGATGTCGGCGTTGGTGCCCGGCGCGAAGGTCAGCGTGATCGTCGCGTTGCCCGAGTCGTCACTGGTCGACGACATGTACAGGAAGTTGTCGAGACCGCTCATCTGCTGCTCGATCACCTGCGTCACCGTGTCTTCCACCGTCTTCGCGGAAGCGCCCGGGTAGCTCGCGCTGATCTGGATCGATGGCGGCGCGATCGTCGGATACTGCGCGATCGGCAGCGTGAAGATCGATGCGACGCCGGCCAGCATCAGGATGATGGCGATCACCCACGCGAAAATCGGGCGATCGATAAAAAACTTTGCCATGAAGCAGGCTCCCCGTTATTGCGCGCTCGACGCGGCGGCGGCACTTGCCGGCGCGGCGCCCGATGCGGCGGCGGCGCTCGCGGCTGCCGGCGCGGCCTCGCCGGTGGCGGTGTCCGGCGCGAGCTGCGCCGCTACCGATTTCACGGTCGCACCCGGGCGCACCTTGTCGACGCCCTGCACGATCACGTGATCGCCCGCTTCCAGGCCGCCTTCGACGACCCAGTTCCGCCCGTTCATGCCAACCGTCTTCAACGGACGCGGCTCGACCTTGCTGGCCGCATTCACCACCATCGCGATCGCCTGGCCCTTCTGGTCGTGCGTGACGCCGATCTGCGGCACCAGGAACGCGTTCTCGTTCACGCCTTCCTCGATCCGTGCACGCACGAACATCCCCGGCAGCAGTACGCCGTCCTTGTTCGGGAAGATCGCGCGGATCGTCACCGAGCCGGTGGTCTGGTCGACCGTCACGTCCGAGAACTGCAGCTTGCCCGGCTCGGAATAGGTCTTGCCGTCCTCCAGGATCAGCGACACCTTCGCCGCGCCCGGGCCCGACGTCTTCAGGCGCCCGCTCTGCACGTCCTGGCGCAGCTTCAGCCCTTCGAGGCTCGACTGCGTGAGGTCGACATACACCGGATCGAGCTGCTGCACCGTCGACATCAGCGTCGCCTGGCTGGCCTGCACGTACGCGCCCGGCGTCACCTGCGAAATGCCGACGCGGCCGGTGACCGGCGACACGACGTCGGTATAGCCGAGGTTGATCTGCGCGGTATCGACCGCCGCCTTGCCGGCCGCGACGTCCGCCGCGGCCTGGCCTTGCGCGGCCACCGCGTTGTCGTAGTCCTGCTTGCTGACCGCGTTCGCCCCGACCAGCACCTTGTAGCGCGCAACCAGCGCGTTCTGCGTCGTCAGGTTCGCTTCAGCCTTCGCCAGCGTCGCCTTCGCGCTGTTCAGCGCGGCGATGTACGGCGCCGGGTCGATCTTGTACAGGCGCTGGCCTGCCTTGACGTCGGTGCCTTCGGTGAATTCACGGCGCAGCACGATGCCGTCGACCCGCGCGCGCACCTGCGCGACGAGGAATGCACTCGTGCGGCCCGGCAGTTCGGCGACGACCGGAACCGCTTGCGGCTGGACGGTGACGACGCCGACCTCCGGCGTTTGCGGCGGTGGCGCCGATTCTTTTTTTCCGCACGCAGCCAGGAAAACGGCGGCTGCCGCGACAGTGATCAAGCGGTATGGAACCCGTTCGACGCGCATAGAGCGACCTCTCACAAATAAACGACCTTCAATAGGAATCACTAAACCTCCTCGCCGCGGGCACGAACCGGCACACGGTCAGTTACGCCGTTTTTTCGACGGGAATGGACAAAGGACTCGGGCATTCGCCGCGCCCGGTGAAGCGTTCGCGGGCCGAACGGCTTCCGTAAAACAATGACGACCGCGCTTGACATGCCGAAACGCAGGCAGGCAGCGGCAGCAAGTCGCGTCGCCGGCCTCCGAGAAAGCACGCTGCCGACGCATTCGCTCGACACCCTCGTCGAGCGATGCACGACCTTCGGGAGCGAGCCGATGGAGAACCGGCCGGCACGACAACGTCGTGCTCCGGCCTGCCACGTCCGACGCCGCGCGCCCCGTTGCACGCGTCGAATCACGCAACCGTCACGGCACCGGACGTCGCATTCGAGCGACCTGTCACGCGTCGCACGACAGGTCAGGATGACGCGACAACCATCGGAATTTCCCATGCCACGGGGCCAATCAATTAATTCATCATTTGTTGATTTACGGCGATACTAAGGCAACCTCAACAGCCGTGTCAACCGCCCGAGGCCCGTGTGGAAAGACCGCCCGAAGGTCGGCAAACGGGCGCCCACATACTTGACGCGCGGCCGCGCGACGCTATCGGAGGCTCGCTCGCCGTTACAAGCAATGGAGTATTGACGAATCGGAAACAGGGACGATGCCGGTTCCGGCCGGCATCGAGCGGACGGCGGGGCGCGCGGCGCCCGGCCTGCCTTGACACGTCATCACCGGAGGGATACCATGCCGAAATTCAACACTCGTTGAATTTATATATGGTCGACAAATCCGATGCCCGCGCATGTCGCACGAGAGGCACATTCGCTGGATCGGGATAGTGGGATAGTTGGGAACACACAGGCCGCCCCACGTATTGCGAGAACCTCACATGGATCAACTCGAATCGATACGCACCTTCCACGAAGTGGTGAATTCGGGAAGTATTTCGGGCGCGGCACGGAAACTGAGCGTTTCCGATGTGGTGCTGAGCCGCCAGATCAGGTGGCTCGAGAAACGCCTGGGGGTGTATCTGTTCTCCCGCGAAACACGCGCGGTGTCATTGACGGACGTCGGCCGCCGCTATTTCGACCGTACGCTCGAGCTCGTGTGCAGCCTGGACGACTGCGAGCGGTCGATCGCCAACATGGTTCACAAGCCGATGGGCACCTTGCGGATCGTCGCGCCGAATTTCTTCTCGCACTACGGCCTCGCGCAGTGCCTGCATCAGTACAACGTGACGTATCCGGATGTCCGCCTCGAGCTTACCCTCGTCGATCGGCCGATCAACCTGGTGCACGACGGTTACGATCTCGGCCTGGTGGACACGTCGCTTCTTCCCCACTGCCCGACCAGCCTGATTGCCCGCCCCATCATGAGCGAACCGCTCATCGCGTGCGCGTCGCCCGAGTATCTGCGGCGCAGGGGAATTCCGGAACATCCGGACCAGTTGGTCGAGCACGCCCATGTCGCACTGACGGCCCAACCGTCCGGTAGCCGCGAATGGCTGCTCGAGGGCCCGGACGGCACGCGGCATACCCTCGACCAGCGGCCGACGATGGTCGTCGACAACATCGATGCGTTGATCCAGATGCTGATCTCCGGGGCAGGCATCGGCTTCGCGCCCGCCACCCTGGTCCGGCAGGATATTCAGAACGGGAAATTGCTGGAAGTGCTCCCGGAATATTCGACGGCGATCTTCTCGGTCAGCATCGTCTATCCCAGCAGGGAACATATGCCCGCGAAGGTTCGAACCTTCATCGATCACCTGCTCCGCACCGTCGGCGAACCCGCTCATGCTCCGGTGCCGCGACACCTCGCGACCGGCCCGGACCCGGTGCGCAAGCCAGACGCCCGGATGGAGCGAGCATCGGCCGACACCGCCGGAAGGCTCGCCGCGGCAGCCGCCTAGCGTATCCGCCACGCCGGCGCCGTACGGCGCGCTCCGGCCACGATCGCCGGGCGCCGGGCGCGATCCGGCCCGGATCGATACCGCGACTTACCGGAACATCCCGAGCGCGATGTCGAGCACCTCTTCCTTGAATTTTTCCGGCGACGCCGGCAGCGACGAGAAGGTCGACAGGATGTGGCTGTACGACATGACGTTACTGATCGCCATCACCATCATGTAATACATCGTATCCGGATCGTGCGGTTTCAGCTTGCCCGCCTCGATCGCATCGGTCAGCAACGGAACGAACGCCTCGCGATACGGGCGAACGTGACGCTCCAGCAGCAGGTTGAGCCGCTCGCCCTGCTCGGTTGTGGCAGTCGAGAAGAACATGCCGATATACCGGTCCTCGGACACGGTATCGATGAAGAGAATGATCGCCTGCCTGATGCGCTCGCGCGGCGACATGCGCGCCTCGCTCAGTTGTCTCGTCGATTCGATCAGGGGTCCCAACTGCTCGGAGAGCTGCTCGACCACCGCGATCCACAGCCCCTCCTTGGAGCCGAAGTGATGCGACATGAGCGCGGGATCCACACCGGCCAGCTGTGCGATGGCCCGCACACTGGTTCCTTCATAACCCTGGGTTGCAAACATTTGCCGCGCCCCGCGCAGCAATGAGTCGAAACCCGTCAGTGCGCTGCTCGTTGGACGTCCGCGAGCCCGTTTCTTCGCGGCGCGTTTGGGCGGTGTGCTGGAAGGCGCCATTTCTCCTGCTGTCTCGCTCTCTGATTCGATGACCCGCCAGTATAGCAAGCGCGTTGCGCCGGCCTGGACCATGCGTGGCATCGGCCGCGGCCTGGATCACGGCGCCGGATGCCCGCGTGCATGAACGCGGGCGCCAGCCGTGCCAGCCGGCCTACTCGCCTTCGCTCACTCCCGCTTCCAGCGATTTCAGCCCGTCGGGCAGGTCGATTTCGGGAAGCGGTTGCTTGACGAGCCGGTTGAGCGTCGCACGTGCGACGCCCAGCGCGCAGAAGGCAAGTTCCATGACCGCGCGCGGATGATCCGCGGGGGCCGCGCCGCTCAGGACGGTCTCGATGCTCTGATGAATCGCGCCGAGCAACAGATCGTGCGCAGCCCGCGCATTCGCATATTTCATCATCCCGCATTCGAGCGCGGCCGCCAGATCGCGCGGCAGATAGATTTTCGTCAAGCGCCCGCTCGCCGCTTCGCGCACCCCGGTGCGGGTGATGAACGCGCCCCAGGCGGGATGCATCACCGCGACCTGGACGAAGATCTGACACCCGATCCAGATCCGCTCGATCGGGCTGTCGATCTTCGACACGCAATTCTCGATGGCCACGATGACCTGGTCGTTGAGCTCGGCGGTCACGGCATCCAGCAGCTCGCCGGTCGTCTTGAAGTAGTTGTAGAACGTGCCCCGCGCGACACCTGCCGCCGCGAGGAAATCGTCGATCGACGCGGCATCCGGCCCCTTCCGCGCATACACCTCCACCGCCGCGCTCAACAGCTTGCGGCGCGTCGCCTCACGCCGCACGGCGCCCGTGCGCACGCGGTGGTCTTCCATTTCGGCCTCGACGGCCACGCGTCGCGCTCTGGAATGATTCGCTGCCAATGCCTCTCCTCGGGGTTTCCCCCATTTGCATGGACGCACTTGTCAAATTGACAATACAATCCAATTTATACGGTTGTGTCATTTTGAAGAATTCGTTTCCGGAGGAGACATGGAAGCAGACAAACACGTCGACGTCGCAATCGTCGGCTACGGGCCGACAGGGCAACTGCTCGCCCTGATGCTGGGCCGCGCGGGACATCGGGTCACGGTGATCGAACGCTGGCCCGACCTGTACCCGCTGCCGCGCGCGGTCCACTACGACCACGAGATTGCCCGCCTGTTCCAGGCCTCCGGTGTCATGGATGATATCAAGCCCATCACCGAGATCGCCGATCGCTACCAGTGGCTCAACGCCCGGGACGAGATCCTGATGGACTTCGACTGGAGCGGCCCGGGGCCGAGCGGCTGGCCCGTCTCGAACCTGTTTTCCCAGCCGCAGCTCGAACGCGTGCTCGACACGCACGTCCGGCGCTTGCCCAATGTAACCGTCCGCACGGGGTGGTCGGCGCTCGCGCTGCAGCAAAACGACTCGGGCGTCAGCGTCGAGATCGGGGCCGGCCGGTTCGAGAACGGCAAATGGTCGGCAACCGGCGAGACCGACACCGTCCACGCGCGCTACCTGATCGGCGCCGACGGAGCGAATTCGGTCGTGCGGACGCTGTCCGGAATCGAATTCGAGGATCTCGGCTTCGCGTTCGACTGGCTCGTCGTCGACGTCCAGCCCACCACGCCGCGCGAATGGATTCCCAAGGCATGGCAGCTGTGCGATCCGGCGCGTCCGACCTCGATCGTTCCGGGCGGCCCGGGACGCAGGCGCTGGGAGTTCATGCTGCTGCCCGGCGAAACGGGGGAGCAGATGAATCAGGACGCCGTCGCCTGGGACCTGCTCTCGCGCTGGGACGTCACGCCCCGCAACGCGACGCTCGAACGCCATGCCGTCTATACCTTCCGCGGGCGCTGGGCGCGGCAATGGCGCACCGGCAACGTGCTGCTCGCGGGCGACGCGGCCCATCTGATGCCCCCGTTCGCGGGCCAGGGCATGTGCAGCGGGCTGCGCGACGCGGCCGCGCTCGCCTGGCGCCTCGACACGATTCTGTGCGGCAAGGGCAGCGACACGCTGCTCGAAAGCTACGGTCCGGAGCGGCTGAACCACGTGCGCGACATCATCGATTTCTCGATCGAGCTCGGCAAGGTGATCTGCATCGCCGATCCCGAGGCCGCCGCGGCACGCGATCAGGCGATGCTGGCCGCGCAGGCCACGCCGGGGTTCCGGCCGCCTGCCACGCCGCAGCCGCGACTCGGCGCAGGACTCTACGATCCGCACTCGCCGGGCAGCGGGCAGCTCACCCCGCAAGGCCGAATCGAGATCGGCGGCAAACGAGGGCTGTTCGACGACCTGTTCGGCGCGGGCTTCGCACTGATTGCACGCGATCGGGCGACGCTCGATCGCCTGAGCGACGAGAACCGCCGGGCCCTGGACAGGCAACGCGCGATCGTCACGCACTTCGGCCCGGGCGGGTGTGTCGACGTCGACGGCATCTACGGCGAGTACTTCGCGCAGCACGACGTGGTCGCCCTGCTCGCCCGCCCCGACTTCTACAGCTACGGTTCGGCCCGCGCCGCCGACGGCCTCAACCCGCTCGTCGACGCATGGCGTCACGCCATGGAGCCGGCCTGCTGAGCCCCCCCTTCGATCAGGAGAAAAACATGACGCAACATCGCAGACGCGATCGTCTCGGCATTCATTCCATCGGCGAATTCCGCATGTCGGTGCCGTCGCTCGACGAGGCCCGACACTTCTACACCGCGTTCGGTCTCGATGTCCGGACTGACGGCGAGGCAGGACTGTCGATTCGCACCTTCGGCTCGCCGCACGCATGGGGCCGCCTGCGCGAAGGCGCGCGCAAGAAGTTCGAATGGCTCACGCTGCACTGCTTCGACGACGACCTGGACGCGCTGCACGCCCGGGCGCTTGCCGAAGGTGTCGAAACGATCGCGCCGCCGCCCGACGCGGATCCATCCGGCTTCTGGATCCGCAATCCCGACGGCATGCCGCTGCAGATCCGCGCCGGCATCAAGACGACGCTCGACGAAGCGGCGCACGTGAGCCCGCCCTTGCCGGCGGACGGCCTGCGGTGTGCGCCGTACCGGCGCAATACGCCGGCTGTACGGCCCACGCGCCTCTCCCACATCGCGTTCGCCACGTCGAACGTGCCGGCGCAGATCGACTTCTGCGAGCGCGTGCTCGGCCTGCGCCTCTCCGACCGCTCCGGCGACGGCGTGGCCTTCATCCACGCGCCGCACGGAGGCGACCACCACCTGTTCGCGTTCGCGGCAAGCGCCGGCCCCGCGCTGCATCACCTGAGCTGGGACGTGCCGACCGTCGAAGAGGTGGGACTGGGCTACATGCAGATGCATGCGGCCGGCTACACGAACGGCTGGGGGATCGGCCGTCACGTGCTGGGCTCGAACTACTTCCACTACGTGCAGGACCCGTGGGGCAGTTTCTCGGAATACAGCGCGACGATGGACTACATCCCCGCTTCGGTGGACTGGATCGCGCAGGACCACCCGCCGCAGGACGCCATGTACCTGTGGGGCCCGGACCTGCCCGCGATCTTCGTCGAAAACTCGGAGCAAGGCGTCTGACACGCCGGATCCGGCGGCCAAGGCGATCGCGGTGCGGCACGCACGGCGATCCACCCAACCCTATCTTTCAGGAACAACGCATATGAAACTCGTGACTTTTCAATGTCGCGGCTACCAGTCGATCGGCAAGATCGAAGGCAACCAGGTCATCGACCTGCCGGCGAGCGATCGCGGCCTGCCCGCCACGATGCGGGAACTGCTCCAGGGCGGCGCCGCGCTGATGCAGCGCGCGCAGGCGATCCGGCTCGCCGACGCGGCGACCTACCCGCTCGCGGACGTGCGCCTCGACGCCCCCGTGCCGAATCCGTCGAAGTTTCTCGCGATCGGCATGAACTATCGTCGTCACGTCGAAGAAGCCAGGGCCGCCGGCATCCAGGTGCCCGACAGCCAGGTCTGGTTCAACAAGCAGGTGTCGTGCGTGAACGGCCCGTTCGATCCCGTGCACATGCCGAAGGCATCGGACAAGCTCGACTACGAAGCGGAGCTCGGCGTCGTGATCGGCCGCCGGTGCCGTCACGTCCCGGAAGCCGACGCCGCATCGGTCATCGCCGGCTACGTGATCTGCAACGACGTTTCCGTGCGCGACTGGCAGATGCGCTCGCCGACGATGATGCTCGGCAAGTCGTTCAACACGCACGGCCCGTTCGGCCCGTGGCTCGTGACGCCCGACGAAATCGCCGATCCGCATGCACTGCAACTGCGCATGATCGTCAATGGCGAAACCCGTCAGTCGGTCAGCACGGGCGAGATGATCTACAACATCTGGCAACAGATCGCCTACCTGTCGACCGTGATGACGCTCGAACCGGGCGACGTGCTCGCCACGGGCACGCCGTCGGGCGTGGGGGGCGCAAGCAAGCCGCCGCGTTTCCTGAGCGTGGGCGACGTCATGCGGGTCGAGATCGACGGGGTGGGCCACATTGAAAACGTCGTCGTCGCCGAACCGGCCTGACGCAAGGGACACGTCAAACATGGCACGCAAAATCATCATCACCTGCGCGATCACCGGCTCGATCCATACGCCGAGCATGTCGCCCTATCTGCCCGCCACACCCAGGGACATCGCGCGCGAGGCGATCGCCGCGGCCGAAGCCGGCGCGGCGATCCTGCACCTGCACGCGCGCAACGGCGAGGACGGGCGACCGGCCTTCTCCGCCGACGCGTATCGGCAGTTTCTCCCGAAGGTGCACGCGGCAACCGACGCCGTGATCAACATCACGACGGGCGGTGCGGTCAACATGACGCTCGACGAGCGCCTGGCGGGCGCGCTCGACGCGTCGTCGGAAATGGCGTCGTGCAACATGGGTTCGATGAACTTCGCGATCTTCCCCGTGCTCGACAAGCTGACGACGTTCAGGCACGAATGGGAGCGCCCGTTCATCGAAGGCACCCGCCATACCATCTTCCGGAACACCTTCGCGGATATCGAGGAAGTCCTCACGCGGCTTGGCCACGCGCACGGGACGCGCTTCGAATTCGAGTGCTACGAGGTCGGCCACCTGTACACCCTCAAGCACTTCGTCGACCGCGGGCTGGTGAAGGGGCCGATCTTCCTGCAGTTCGTCCTCGGCATTCTCGGCGGGATCGGCGCCGATCCGGAGAATCTCGTGCACATGAAGCGCATCGCCGACAAGCTGTTCGGCGACGGCTACCAGTGGTCGGTGCTCGGCGCCGGCAAGCACCAGATTCCGCTGATCACGCAGGCGGCACTCATGGGCGGCAACGTGCGCGTCGGCCTGGAAGATTCGCTCACGATCGGGCCGGGCAAGCTCGCGACGTCGAACGCCGAACAGGTCGCGCTGATTCGCGACATCCTCACGCGGCTCGGCTTCGACATCGCGACGCCGGCCGACGCCCGGCAGATGCTCGGCCTCAAGGGCCGGGACAAGACGCGGCTCTGATCGCGATACACGACAACGCCCGGACCGGCGCGGCCGCTTGCGCCCACCGGGCGCCCCGGGCGACCCGACAGGATGGAGAAACCAATGAACGACACCGACCGCACGTCCGACGTGCGGACCATGGAAGAGCGGCGCCGGGCGGCCATGCTCGCGGCGGACACGCACGCGCTGCGGGAAATCCTCGACGAAGGCCTCGTCTACGTCCATTCGACCGGTACGCGCGACGACCGGGAGAGCTTCCTCGCGAGGCTCGGGCGCGGCGCGATCCGCTACGACGCGTTGTCGCTCGATGTCATCGGGATTCAGATGCACGAGCGATTTGCGCTGCTGCACGGAAAAATGGACGCCCGAATCGGCACACCCGACGGCACGCTCACCGTTTCGACCCGCTACGAAGCGGTGTGGATGCGGTCCGGCGAAGCCTGGCGGGTCGTGGCGTTCCAGGGGTTGCCGCCGGGCATCGCGAACGCCCCCGATGAAGGTCTCGGTCACGCAGGTTGAGCGTATCGCGCGGTCGCGCACATGACCGTTCCTCACGGTCAGTAAGTACGCGCCCGACCTCGACGAGCCTCAGGAAGCCGCCACCGGAAGCAGCGTGACCGGCGGATAGCCGGATTCGACCTGTCCGGCATCCGCGCTTCGACACCGGAATCATTTTCCGCAAAACATATCGGATAACTAAACAAAACGAATTGGAGACGTCATGAAAAAGAACCACCTCTTGTATGCAATGGCAACGGGCGTCATGCTGAGCGCCGGCATCGAACCGGCCCAGGCCATGAATACGACGCAGACCAACGCCACCGGCGCGGTCGAATCGATGATGGGCGGCGCATCGATCGCCAATCCGCTGACGAGCGCCGTGGCCGGCGACAACCCCGCCGGCATGGCATTCGTGGGCAACCGCGCGGATCAGGGCGTGCAGGTTCTCGTCGGGCACGCCCAGTCGAGCTTCGGCGATCCGTCGAACCGGCAGGCTTTCGACACGACCGGCCCGATGCCGGACGGCGGCTTCAACGTCACGCTCGGCGAGCGGTTATCGCTCGGCCTGTCGATCGGCTCGGCCGGCGGCGGCGTGAACTACCCCGGCCCCGCCCTGCCGATCCCGGGCGCCCCGCCGGCGAAGGCCAAAAACATTTTCGTCAACTTTCTGCCGACCATCGCGTACCGGGTCACGCCGGATCTGGCCATCGGCGTCTCGGCGATCCTCGGCGTGCAGAAATTCGAGGCGCAGAGCATCCTGGCGCCGGCCGCCGGCGGCGGCGTCGCGGTACAGCCCACGCACGGCATGACCACGACGTACGGGGCCGGCGGCGGCATCGGCGTGATGTGGAACGTGTCTCCGCTCGTCACGGTGGGCGCGTCGTACTCCACACGGGTACGCTTCTCGCGCGCAAGCGGCTATGCGGACGACCTCTTCGCGGCCGGCGGCGGACATCTCGACGAACCGTCGCGTGTCGGCGCGGGCCTCGCGCTGCATCTCTCGCCGCGCCTGACCGTCGCCGCCGACATCCTGCGGATTCAGTGGTCGCACGTCGCCGTGCTCGGCGATCCCGATACGTTCGGGCTCCGCGATCAGACGGTCGTTCGCGCGGGTCTCTCGTGGGCCGCGAGCGACCGGTTCACGGTCCGGTTCGGCGGCAAGCACGCCACCGACAGCATCGATTCGCAGCACACCGCCGCGAACTACTTCGCGCCGCTGATCCTGACCGACTCGATAAGCGGCGGGTTCACGTGGCGGGCATCGCCGAAGTGGGACGTATCCGCCGGCTACGAATACGACTTCCCGAAGACCGTCACCGGATCGGGTGCAAGCGCCGGAACGAACATTCACGCCCGCTACTCGCTCATCATGCTCAATCTCGGACGCAAATTCTGAACCGGCGGGTGCGAGCAGATTGCCGCGCTGCCGAAACGGGGGCTGGTTGGGGAATGCCCCGCGCCCCGCGCCGACCGGCTGGGCTTGAGCAGCGTCATCCTGCCTTGTCGGCGCCGTGCGCGCGCGTCGTGTCGCCCGGTTCGCCCGCTTGCATCCGCGACAGCATGCGCGTCGCATTGGCGGAACAATCGATCTTGTCGGATTTGGCCTCGATTCCGGCCATCAACGACACGAGATGCGCCTTGTTCCGTTCGAGCCGCACCTGCATGGCCTCGATATCGCACACCTTGCGGCGCAGCGCATCGAGCAGTGCGCCATGCTGCCACTGCGCAAGGTCGGGCGGCAGCAACATGCGGATCTCGTTCAGGCTGAAGCCGGCCTGCTGCGCCGTCGCGACCAGGCCGAGCACCAGCACGGCGTCGGGAGAATAGGCCCGATAGCCGTTGGGTTGACGCTCGACCGCCGTCAACAGGCCGATACGTTCATAGAAGCGGATGCGCGAAGGCGTCAGGCCGGTGCGCTCCGCCAGATCCCCGATCTTCATGACCTGAATGCACAAGTGTCCAGCCGGGTGGGCGGGTTCAGGGCCGGCTGCTCGCCCTTGACTACGTCCATGCGAAGCAAGGCGGACGCACCGAGCCCGTTCTGAAACTGGCGCGACGGATTCACGTGTCGCGGAAAGAGACGCTGTGCAAACGACAGCAGGTTGGTCTGCACCCGCGTCTGGCGCCAATAGCTGTCGCTCCGGTCGATCATGGTCGCCGTCGCCCGACGCGACCGCGACGGGACGTTGCGCAACGCAGGAAAAGACGCGTGCAGCGTCAGGGCCGCCAGAATCCCGCCGCCCGGCTGCACCACGCCCTCGTTTCGGGCGCCATCCTCCGCAAAGGCGACTCCGCCCGTCAACACCGATGCAAGGATGGCCAATCGCCAGTGCCGTAAAAACCAACGCTTGAACATTCCCGATTCCTCACATGAACCAGCGCGGTTTCGAATCATCGGTCGGGCCGGCACCGCGCACCGGGCAACGACTTAAAAGGCTTGCGACAAAATCCTAAGATTGAAGTCAGGTTGAATGTCAAGCGATGGATGCGTTACGTCACGCATGACCGTGCGCGTCGAGGCGATATCCGTCCGCCCCGCGGCACGCGACCGTCCGCATCGCCCGTCACCCGAACAGCGCCGTCTCGCTGCGGACTGGTTCGATATGCAGATCGGCTATCCGCGATGTCGATCGCATCGTTCATCCCGATATGGCGGGCCTTCCAGGCAATTTTAAAATCATTTAGTCATCTTGAATATATATTGATTAAAAAGCCCCCTATCGCGCAATTAGCAAGATTCAATTGGTTTATCGCACATCGACAAGATTAAATGTCGTCGGGATCTTCACCACCCACGTTAATCAAGGAACTGCATCGATATGTCACACCCCGCGAATCGTTTTTTGCAGAGCATGATTGCCGCGGCCTGCGTCGCACTGGCTTCGTCCTCGCATGCTGCCGATCTGACGCGCGACAACGGCTCGCCCGTCGGCGACAACCAGAATTCCCAGACGGCCGGGCCGAACGGCCCGACGCTGCTGCAGGACTCGCATCTCATCGAGAAACTCCAGCGCTTCGATCGCGAACGCATCCCCGAGCGCGTCGTGCATGCCCGCGGCACCGGCGCATTCGGTGAATTCGTGCCGAGCGCCGACCTCAGCGACCTGACCACGGCCAAGGTCTTCACGGCCGGTACGAAGACGCCCGTGTTCGTGCGCTTCTCGACCGTGATGGGTTCGCGCGGCTCGCCCGAGCAGGCGCGCGATCCGCGCGGCTTCGCGGTGAAGTTCTACACCGAGCAGGGCAACTGGGATCTCGTCGGCATCAACCTGCCGATCTTCTTCATCCGCGACGCGATCAAGTTCCCGGACTTCGTCCATGCGAACAAGCCAAGCGCGGTAACCGGCGTTCAGGACCCGAACCTCGCGTTCGACTTCTTCGCCCATACGCCCGAAGCGACCAGCATGCTGACCCGGCTGTACTCGTCCGAAGGCATGCCCGATTCGTACCGGCACATGGACGGGTTCGGCGTGCACGCGTTCAAGTTCGTCAGTGCCGACGGCAAATTCACCTACGTGAAGTTTCACTGGAAGAGCCGGCAAGGCATGCAGGGGCTGCGCCCGAAGGACATCCCGGGCTCGATCGGCGCGGACTGGAACCTGATGACGAACGACCTGTACGGCGCGCTGAAGGCCGGCGACGCACCGAAGTGGGATCTCTACATCCAGGTGCTGAAGCCGTCCGAGCTCGACGCGTTCGACTTCAACCCGCTCGACGACACGAAGGTGTGGGCCGGCGTGCCGGAGCGCAAGGTCGGCACGATGACGCTGAACCGCGTGCCGGACAACTACTTCGAGTCGACCGAGGAATCGGCGTTCGCGCCGTCGCGGATGGTGCCCGGCATCGAGCCGTCGGAAGACCGCATGCTGCAGGGCCGGATGTTCTCGTACGCCGACACGCAGATGTATCGCCTCGGGCCGAACTTCAACCAGTTGCCGGTCAACCGCCCGCGCGTGCCCGTCATGAACAACAACCAGGACGGCGCGATGAACTTCGGCGAGCGCAAGGGCGAAGTGAACTACGAGCCGTCGTCGCTGGGCGGACTGGCCCAGAACCCGCGCTACAAGTCGGTCCAGACGCCGCTCGCCGGCACGACGCAACAAGCCGCGATCCGCAAGACGCTGAACTTCCGGCAGGCGGGCGAGTACTACCGCACGCTGTCCGCGCAGGAGCGCCAGGACCTGCTGACCGCGCTGTCGGGCGACCTGAACCGGGTGAAGAACGACACGAACAAGTACACGATGCTGTCGTACTTCTACAAGGCCGACGCGGACTACGGCACGCGCCTCGCGCGCGCCACGCATGCCGACGTCGCCCGTGTGAAGTCGCTCGCCGACCAGCTCGTCGAGAACTGATCGGGCCATCCCGCGAGGGCCGGCATCGCGGCCTTCGCGTCCCTTCCCACCTGATTGCGCCGCGCGGCCGCGCGCGGCGCGCATCGCCGATGATGAACCGACTCCGAACCGCCCTCTCCCGCACGCTCGCGATCGCAGGCATTGCCGTGCTCACGGCCTGCGCCCCCATCGCACCGCCCGCCGCCGTGCCTCACCCCGACGCGCACGCCGACCTGCGCCGCTACGACGACGCGTGGTTTGCCGCAGCGCGCCTCGGCCGCATCGATATCCTGCAGGCACTCGTCGACGCACGCTACCCGATCGACGCGGCGACCCCGGAGGGCTACACCGCCGTCATCCTCGCGACCTACCGGAACCAGCCCGAGGCGCTCGACTTTCTCCTGCGCAACGGTGCGGACCCGTGCATCGGCGACCGTCACGGCAACACGGCGCTGATGGGCGCGCTGTTCAAGGGCGAGACCGCACTCGCGAAACGGCTGGCCGATACGCACTGCCCGATCGACCAGACCAACCACGCCGGGGAAACCGCGCTGTCGTTCGCCGCGCTGTTTGGGCGTCTCGACATGTTGCCGGTCCTCGTCGCGCACGGCGCGAATCCGGATCACGTCGATGCGCTCGGCCGCACCGCGCTGCAGACCGTCATCCTGCAAGGCAACGACGCGGCGGTCGCCGCGCTCGAGAAAGTCGGCGCGACGCCGAACGCGGACGTGACGTTGCGGTTGCGGCCATGACGCGGTGTGCATGCCGGCACGAGCACGCCCACGCGACCCCGATCGAACGCACCATTTGACATTGAAGTCGCCTTCAAGGTTAGCCTTCTGTCCATCGACACCTGACGCGGGTACACAAGGACGGACGACATGCAGACGATATTGGGTGCCAACGGGCAGATCGCCACGGAACTGGCGCGGGAATTGCGCAGACTCGACAACGGCGACATCCGTCTCGTAAGCCGCAACCCGCGCAAGGTCAACGACACCGACCACCTGGTGTCGGCCAACCTCCTGGATGCGGACCAGACCGCCCGGGCGATCCGAGGCAGCCGTATCGTCTATTTCACCGCCGGTCTGCCGCCCGACACGCATCTGTGGGAAACCCGGTTTCCCGTGATGTTGAAGAACGCGCTGGATGCATGCCGGGCGGAAGGCGCCAGCTTCGCCTATTTCGACAACACCTACATGTATCCGCAGGACGACCGGCTGCAGACGGAGGCAACGCCCTTCGCGCCGGTGGGCCGCAAGGGCAAGGTGCGCGCGGCCATGGCGTCCACGGTGCTCGAGGAGATGGCGCGCGGCGACATACCGGTCCTGATCGGGCGGGCGCCCGAGTTCTATGGCCCCGGCAAGACGCAGAGCTTCACGAATGCGCTGGTCATCGACAAGCTCAAGGCCGGCGCGAAGCCCAGGGTGCCACTGCGCGACGACACCCGGCGCACGCTCATCTGGACGCCCGACGCGAGCCGCGCGCTCGCGGCCCTGGGCAACACGCCGGATGCGTTCGGCCAGACATGGCATCTGCCGTGCTTCGACGACCGGCCGACCTACCGCGAATTCGTCGCGATGGCCGGCGAGGCCTTCGGACAACCGTCCGCCTATACGGTCGTCGGGAAATGGGCCTTCATCGTCGCCGGCATGTTCTCCCGGCAGGTGCGCGAGATCAGGGAACTCCTGCCCCGCTACGAGCAGGACAACCGCTTCGATTCCACGAAGTTCAAGCGCCGGTTCCCCGGGTTCGAGGTGACGACTTACCGGGACGGTCTCGACCAGATTCGACGGGAGTCGGCAAAACGATAGGCCCTCCCGGACGATTCATCGGGAAAGGCCATCCGCCCGCTCGCACGGCGCGATGGCTCCGGACGCTTCGCCGTCGATCACCGAACGGAAGCCGCGGCACTTGCGGCCTCCGTGGCCGACCCGCTCGACACACATACCCGCGCGTGCCGACGGCGGCGCGGTACGGATCATGTCCGCGCGCCGCCTCCACCGGCTGCTTCCCTGAACAACGCGAGACCGGCCAGGCTGGCCATCCCGCATCCCATCACATACCACGCGGGCGCATAGAAGCTGCCGGTTGCACGCCACATCTCGCCGACGATCAGTTGCGCGAAGCCGCCGAAGATCGTCACGCCGAGCGCGTAGATCATCCCGAGCGACATCGCGCGCACCTCGGGGCGCAGCGCCTCGAGGATCATCACGAAACTGGCCGGACTCGACAGCGTCATCAGCCCGATCAGCACGATCACGACCGCCATCGCGGTGGCCGCCGACGGCCAGGTGCGCAGCGCGTAAAAGGCCGGCAATACGAGCAGGGTCGACACGATGCACACCGCGCGCACCAGCGGCTTGCGGCGGCGCACGCGGTCCGCGAGCCGTCCAGCGAACGGCGAGCCGACCAGCAGGACGATGCCCGCCGTGCAGCCCGACAGCAGCGACACCGATGCCGGCATGCCTGTCGTCAGCGTCAGGAACGACGGCAGGAAGAACACGATCGTGTACATCGTCGACGTGCCGCCGATCACCAGCAGCGTGCCGGCCACGACCTGCCGCCACGGAATGCGCACGCGCTCGCGCGCCGCGCCGGCCGCCGCGTGCGGCAGCGTATCGTCGAGGTGGCGCCGCAGGTAGAACCCGATCGGCCCGATCAGCAGGCCGAGCACGAACGGCACGCGCCAGCCCCACGCATGCAGCGCGTCGGGCGACAGGGCGCGCGACAGCGTCAGTGCGACGAGCGCGCCCGCGAGTGCCGCACCGCCCTGGCTCGCCATCTGCCAGCTCACGAGTTCGCCGCGCCGGCGGGTGCCGCCCGACTCCATCAGCAGCGTCGTCGCCGCGCCTACTTCGCCGCCGGCCGAGAACCCCTGCAGCAGACGCCCGGCGACGATCAGCAGCGGCGCGGCGATGCCGATCTGCGCATAGGTCGGTGCGAAACCGATCATGCCGGTGCCGAGCGCCATCAGTGCGACGGTCAGCACGAGCGCGGGCTTGCGCCCGACGCGGTCCGCGTACGCGCCGATCGCGACGCTGCCGAGCGGCCGCGCAACGAAGCCGACGCCGAACGTCGCGAGCGACAGCATCAGCGCGCCCGCCTCGCTCGACGCCGGAAAGAACAGCTTGCCGATCAGCGCCGCGAAGAAGCTGTAGACGGTGAAATCGAAGAATTCGAGCCCGTTGCCGAGCGCGGCCGCGACGATCGTGCGACGCGTCGCGCGCCGACCGGCCTCGGCCGGCATCGCGGCCGTGCGATTCAGTGTGGTCATCGGAGAGCGGTCCTGATCAGAAATTGTGGTACATGCCGAGCGACATCGTGACGGGCGTCATCCCGGTGCGCGGCACGGTGCTGCCCGGCTCGGTCGGCAACGGATTGCCGTTCAGCAGCACCGTCGAAATCCCGTAGTTGCGGATGAAGCCGGCCCGCGCATAGAGGCCGGTGCGCTTCGACAGCAGGTAGTCGTAGCCGAGCATCACGCCGAGCGCCGAATCCTTCGCGGGCTGGCCGGCTGCATCGCGCACGCCGGACGTATCGCGATAGACGACCGACGCGCGGATCGCATGGACGCCGAACGGCACGATCGTGCCGACCGTATAGACGCGCGCGATGCCGTCTCCGGCCAGCTTCGGCGCGTACTGGTTGAACGACGCGGACAGCACGAGCCGACCGGTGTCGTGGACGACGCCGAGCCCGTACAGGTCGTTGCGCACGGTGCTCGCGCCATCGGTGCCCCACGTCTGGTTATAGCTCGCGGCCAGATAGGTCGTGCCGTTGTACCACTGCAGCAGCGCGCCCTGCGCGGACGCCGCCGGCGCGCGCCCGGCGACGTTGCTCGGCGCGATCATCAGCATCAGCGACGTGGTGCCGGCGACGATCGGCGTACGGTAGGTGATCGCATTGTCGATCCGCGCCGGCAACTGCGTCGCGCCCGGGCCGAGATCCGAGTTGTAGCCGACGCCGCGGCTCGTCTGCACGGCCGCCGCGCCGAGCCACGTATACACCGAGTTCGTGCCCACCGTGCCGAACACGTCGATGAACAGCGGCAGCGCCGTGCCGATCTGCTTGCCGAAGCGCAGCCGCCCGTAGCTGTCCGACGACAGGCCCACCCACGACTGCCGGTTGTAGGTCGACTGTGCGTCCTGCTGCGCGCCGCTGTTCGCGAGGAATCCGCTCTCGAGATTGAATTCGGCGCGCCAGCCGCCGCCGAGGTTCTCGCGGCCGAACAGGCCGAACTTCGACGTCCACTCGCCGCCGCTCTGCGTCTGCCACAACGAACGGCCGCCGACCGTCTGGTAGTTGATCCCCATGTCGAGCGAGCCGTACAGCGCGACGCCTTCCGTCATGCGGCCGTTGTACTCGGGCACGGCCGCGAGCAGCACGTCCTGGTACGGCACGGCGCGCGCATTGCCGGCGCCGAGCACGAGGCAGGCCGCACCCAGTGCAAATCGTCTTTTCATTCGGGTTCCTTATCGTTGTGCCAGCGGATCGCCGCTCCCCTGCCATTTCCCCGCGCGCGTCAGTCCACCGTCAGGTAGCGCTCGGCGACACCCGCGAGATAGGCGGCGCCCCAGCCCAGCGCGGCATCGTTGAAGTCGTAGTGCGGGTTGTGCACCGAACAGCCGCCCTGCGAATCGATGCCGTTGCCGAGCAGCACGTAGCAGCCCGGCACGCATTCGGTCATCCACGAGAAGTCCTCGCTGCCCATCACGCCGTCGGGCAACAGCGTGAGCGCGCCGTCGCCCGCCAGCGCCGCGATCGTCTCGACCGCGAGATCCGACGCAGCGCGATCGTTGTCGACGACGCGCGAAATCGGCTGATAGTCGACCTGTGCGGTCATCCCGTACGCTTGCGCGTGCGCGTCGACGATCCGGTGGATTCGCGCCTCGATTTCGTTGCGCGTGGCCGCGTCGAGCGAGCGCACCGACAACTGCAACGTCGCGTCCTGCGGAATCACGTTCGGCGCGGTACCCGCATGGAACGTGCCGACGGTCACGACCGCCGGCTTCGTCGGGTCGATGTTGCGGGAAACGATCGATTGCAGCGCGGTCACGAGATAGGCGCCCGCGACGATCGGGTCGCTCGCGAGCTGCGGCATCGCGCCGTGCCCCCCCTTGCCCGTCAGCGTGATCGTCACTGAATCGGACGAGGCCATCATCGGCCCGTAGCGCAGCGCGAAATGGCCGACCGGCACGCCCGGCGCGTTGTGCAGCGCATACACGCGTTCGCACGGGAACCGCTCGAACAGGCCTTCGTCGATCATTCGCTTCGCGCCGCCGAGCCCTTCCTCGGCCGGCTGGAAGATCAGGTTCAGCGTGCCGTCGAAGCGCCCCTGCACGGCGAGATAGTGCGCGGCGGCGAGCAGGATCGCCGTATGGCCGTCGTGCCCGCACGCGTGCATCGTGCGCGCGACCGTGCTCGCATACGGCAGCCCCGTCGCCTCCTGGATCGGCAGCGCATCCATGTCGGCGCGCAGGCCGAGCGTGCGCGCCGACGCGCCGCGCCGCAACCGGCCGACGACGCCCGTGCCGCCGACACCGGTCGTCACGTCATAGCCCCACTCCGCCAGCCGCTCCGCGACGAGCTGCGCGGTGCGGGTCTCGGCGAAGCCGAGTTCGGGGTGGGCGTGGATGTCGCGGCGGATCGCGACAAATCGGGACTCGGACTCGCGGATCGCCGCGAGCACGTGAGCAAGTTCCTGCGTCATTGAGGGGCTCCATGGGATCGGCCGCCGCGCGACCGTCGCAGCCAAGCATAGAGAGACGCTTCCGGTCAAAAAACTCACTAATTTTGATATGAATAACTTCCGGTGATATCTTCCGCATCATGAAAACCCATCAATTGCGCGCACTCGTGGCCGTGGCGACGGCCGGCAGCATCAAGGGCGCCGCCACGGCGCTGCACGTCACGCAGCCGGCGGTCAGCAAGGCGATCCAGGAACTGGAGAACGAGTTCGGCGTGCCGCTGCTCGAGCGCAAGCCGTGGGGCGTCGTGCCGACCCCGGAAGGCGACGCACTGCTCGGACGCGCGCAGGCGGTCATGCGCGAGCTCGAACGGGCGCGCGAGGACATGGCGCACATGAAGGGGTTGCGCGACGGCCGGCTCGTGATCGGCTTCACGCCGATCGTCGCGGTGACGGGCTTCGCGGACGCGTATGCGGCGTTTCGCCGTCACTGGCCGCACGTCCAGTGCGAACTGCGCGAAATGACCTTCAACCTGCTCGCCGAGCAGTTGCGCAACCGGACGCTCGATCTCGCGTTCGCCGCCGTCACGGGCCCGGTCGTCGAGTCGGCCGACGTGAAGGCGATCCGCACGTTCGACACCGCGTTCGTCACGCGCGAGAACGGGCGCTTTGCGGGCGCGACGTCGCTCGATGCGCTGCGCGACGCGGAATGGATCCACGCCGACGCGAGCGAGAGCTTTCCCGTGTATATCCGCGGCCTGCACGAGCGCGCAGGCCTGCCCCCGCCGCGCTGCATCACGCGCTGCACGTCGTATGCGCTGTTCTACAGCCTGCTCGTGACCACGGATGCAGTCTTCTCGTGGACCCGGCACTCGCTCGCCGAGACCGTGTTCGGCCTTAAACTGACGCCGTTGCCGCTGCCGATGTCACCGCCTCCGCTTCAGCTGTACCGGCTCACGCCGCCGGGATTGCAACTGACGCGGCCTGCGTCGGATTTTCTTGCGCATTTTGAAACTGCGTTTGCGTCGCAGTCGTTTGTCGGTGATGCGCGGTTGGGTTGATGCTGGGCAGGGGCGTTGTGTCGTGCGATGACTCGCAAGGCGGTGTATAGGTGTGCGCTTTGTTGAATGCTCTCACGTCACCTCAATTTCCTGACCGGGAAAGCGCGCATCTCGGCGTGGGGTACGGAGCTTGTCGGGCGCCTTTCGAAGTCGTGGCTCAACCCTGTTTCGCTCACACGTCAAGCACGATACCGTGCCAACTCGTCGTACCGCACTTCTTCCCGCGCTCTTTCCTCTTCCTCCGCGAACAGCACAGTTCGTCGCCCCGTCATCTGGCTGCCGCTCTGTTTCCGTACTTTGCGGCAAGCGCCTTACGGATTGAAGCAGCGTCAGCATAGCGTGCGTGTTCGACACGACCATCCCGAAATCCGCATTCGCATTGACCAATGAACGGTTCGCTCGCATCACTTTGAAGGCCAACAAAGACGGCGCCTGTTGACGCGGAACCCGTCAGCTTGTAGATGTAGCCGTCGTAGAAGTCCCCGCCGTAATCGTAGTGCCGCTGCGGCGTTTGAACCAAAACGACCAGTTCCTTGTCCTTCGGATCGTGATCGGCATTCGCAAAAAATACGGAGGCAATCTGCGGAATTCCGCCATCTTCCAAGTAACGGTCGAACGGTACATCATGCCAGTGGTGCGCCGCATCAGCGAACAACAGGTGTGCGTCGATCATGTACGGGCGATTGTCTTTCGAGTACCCCGGCTCGTTTCCAGTATTCTCCAGGAAGTACACGTACGTCCCAGGCATCGCAGGATCGGCATTGATGATCGGGGGCATCAACGTGTGTTGCGCATCCGTTTTCGACTTTACAAGCAGTTGCACTTCTTCAGGAATCTCCGCAGCGTAAAGGCAACTCGCACGGGCAAGAACCGCGCAGCAAACCAGGAAACGCAAGGCATTGACTGCTCTACTCAACATCATCGCTTATTCTCCTTGATTGCCTTTTACCCGCGCCAACTATCGCTTGAACGTACCAAGAACCTCTATTTCCACCCGGCGATCCGGGGCAAGACATGCAATAAGCTTCACCCGATTTTTCTCATTGCATCTCGCCGTGACCGGGTTCCGCGTCCCTTTACCCTCCGTGTAAATTCGTTCTACAGGTACACCTTTGCTCACCAGGTACGTCTTGACAACAAGCGCACGACGTAACGACAACTCGTCGTTGTATGCTATCCGGCCTAGACGATCTGTAAATCCCGTCACGACGACAACCTCCAAATTTACCGCTGAGAGCTTCTCGGCCAACTCGTCCAGCCTTTGCCTCCCAAGCGGTTTCAGCATCGACTTACCAAGGTCGAACCATGCATCCGCTTGAATCCTGGGCTGCTCAGCACCGATCGGAGGTGGCGGCACCCTCTCTGCATGCTCCGGTGCTACGTCTAACAGCCCGTCGCAGCGCGTATCTGCTGTGGCAGGCGTCCATTCGGCATCGCGCCAACAGAGTTTATTGGTGCCATTTTTCCAGATAGCCGTACCACTGCCATCGCGCCAATTGTTTCCGGTTGCCTGTTGTTGGGGCGACGCTGCATAAGCCGGAGTACCGCCAGAAAGCACCGCGATAGCAATCGGAACCACTATACGCAATGCGCGCGCCTTCTCAATCGACAGCGGAAGCAACATCCCTTTGGTCGACGCTGCGTGGCCGCAACGTCGTATCGCACTTCTTCCCACGCTTGTTTCTCCCCTCTACGAACAGCACAGTTCGACGCCCCGTCATCTGATCCGGGTTTTACTGCCGTACTCTGCAGCGAGGGCATTCCGCATTGCAGCGGCATCTGCAGATGCGCGCGTGTTCGACGTGGCTATCTCGAAGTCCACGTTCAAACTACCCGACAAAGACAGCGCCTGTCACCAATGGTCCGCCTCGGCACAGGCCCACTGACCTGAGACGGATCGTGTAGCCAAATGGCAAGTGAGTTCCCTTATCCTAAAGGCAAGGAGAACTCGATGAAGAAGCGACATACCGACGAACAGATCATCCTCATTCTGCGGGAAGCCGAGAGCCGCGAAGAGCCGGTGAAAGATCTGTGCAGGCGGCACAACATCACGGAGCAGACGTTTTACCGGTGGCGAAACAAGTTCGGCGGTATGGATGTGGCCGAAGCCCGTCGGCTCAAAGAGCTTGAATCGGAAAACGAGCGGCTCAAGCGCCTGATTGCCGAGCAACTGCTGGTGATCGATGGCCTGAAGGAGTTCAGCCGAAAAAAATGAATACCCCGACGGGCCGGCGCGAAGCGCTGGAAGTCCTGATCCGGCGGGGGCTGCCACAACGCAAGGCATGCCGTTACCTGGGCTTGAGCCGCCGGGTGCCGGCCTACAAACCTAGACAGCCGGAGAAAGATCGGCTTCTGGGCGAGCAGTTGATCGCAGCGTCTCAGGAAGTGCCGCGCTTTGGGTATCGACGTATCTCGGCCTGGCTGTCGCTGGGCGAATCGCGGGTGCGCCGCCTGTGGCGAGCCCTGAAGCTGAGTATCCCGAGACGGCGCCAGCGTCGCAGACGCTGCGGCAGCGACATTCGCCTGCCCGGCGCGACGCGGCCCAATTCGGTCTGGAGTTACGACTTCGTCCACGATCAGCTGGTAGACGGCCGGGTCTTGAAGATGCGGTGCGTTATCGATGAATACACGCGGGAATGTCTGGCGATCGAGGTCGGCGCCAGCCTGCGCTCTCAGGACGTGATTCTGGTGCTGTCGAGGTTGATGCGGTTGTATGGCAAGCCGGCGTTCATCCGGTCGGACAACGGTGCGGAATTTACCGCTGCCCGTGTCATGCGCTGGTTGCGCGACGCGTCTGTCGGCCCGGCCTTCATCACGCCCGGTAGCCCATGGCAAAACGGTTTCGTCGAAAGCTTCAATGGCAAGCTGCGCGACGAACTGCTGAATCGCGAATGGTTCCGCAGCCGCGCTGAAGCCAGGGTGCTCATCGAGCAATGGCGTCAGTTCTACAACGAGAAGCGGCCGCATAGCGCCCATCGTTACCAACCTCCGGCCACGGTCCGTCGAGCCTGGCCGGAGTCCGATAATATCGACATGCGACTCACTGCTTAACTGGCTACAAAATCCCGCCGCAGGTCACGTGCATCATTCGTCTGTCGCGATGAGCCGCAACGACAACATTTGAAAGATAGAAAGCAAAGGGAAGAACGTATGAAAGAACTTCACACGCTGGTGAAGAAAGCACGTTTCGAATACGACGGCACGCTGGCGACGGGCTATCGAATGGTCATTGGCACGGGCAGTTATACCGAAACGGTGACGCCGGAAACATTGGAGCAAATAATGGCGCACTTCGGCCGACAGCCGGAGCCGGTCGTCATCGGGACGTCGCATGATAAGCCGCCCGCGGGTTCTCTCGGTGCCTGGCTGATCGAGAATCGCGCTCGTCGGCGGCAGGTCGTGTCGTATCTGGCTGCCATTCTTGTCGAGGAAGGACACGTGACGATGTCCGGCGACCGTTTGCTTTTTCCGCTTCGGCCGGACTGAAGTCTTGACGTATTAAGCACGCAAGAAATTGCGCTTGCTGCCGATAATGAGAGAAAGCCAGTTCAATGGCAACGACCGAATGCAGGCCGAACACATCGGCCATGTCAGAGACGGCGAACCTGATCAATAACAAAAATCCACGACGCTATATCTTATCTGACCAACCCGGCGCGCACGATGAATCCGCGCGCCGCTCTTGAAAAATTCGAACAGACAGGACAGGCAAATGCCACTCAATCCAGCATCGATAGCGCGATTGACCAGCGCGCTCGTCAACCTTCTGAAGGCCAGCGACGGCGTGGAAGTGAATCATGAAGTGACGACCGGGCTCGTCAATGTGGTCCGAAAGCTGCGGATCCTGCACGAACTCAACGAGCGTTACTACATTGCGGTTGCCGGAAGTCAGGGTGCGGGCAAGACGCGACTGATCCGCGAGCTTTACGAACTGGACGACATGTGGCTGCAAGACAACGAAGGTCGCGGCGAACAGATGCCAGTGTTCATCGTGGAGAAAGAGGGAATCTGTGCGCCAATCGGTGTGGTGCAGACCATCGACAAGCAGACTGGTGAGATCGGGAGCGAAGAGCTGACGGCCGACGAGTTCCGTAAGCGCATCACGAACTATGCCGAGAGCGGCGTCCTGTTCCCGACGCTGTTTGTGCCGATCCGGCATTTCAACGGCGCCCAGACGGGTTTCGTCCTGCTTCCGGGCTACGAGATGGAAAACGAGCAGAACACGGCTTGGCAGCAGCTTATGCGCGGGACACTGCGGCTCGCGCTCGGAACGGTCATCGTGACCGATGCGGGACGGCTTGCCGAAAACAGTCAACTCGAGATCATGAAGGATCTGTCGGAAACCTGTCTCGCACTGCGCAAGCCGATGATTGTCGCTAGCAAGACGGAGAACGTCGATCTGGCGGACCGTGCGCGCATCATCGAGCGGGCAGCTGAGGTCTTCGATGTGCCGGCGAGCGAGCGCGATGAACGCATCGTGACCACGGGCGTGGGCAAACGCGACTACGTGTCCAACTGGTCACGCCCGCTACTGGCCGGATTGAACAAATATGCGCTGCAGGCGGCCGATGCCGATCAGGTGCGTGTCGACGATCTACTCGATCTGCTTGGCAACGAATTGCGTGACCTGCAGGAACGCCTCAAGGAAGCGCTGACAGACAAGGCCGTTGTATCGAGCGTGGCCGAGCGGCAGCGCTCGAGCATCATCGAGCAATTCAATGACTCGGCCGCGAGCTATCGGCGCAAGTACGAGGTTGAACTTCGCAGGCTGACCCGCGAATACGCCAACCGCGCACAGAAGACTGCGAAGAAACGGTACCACGAAGAGGAGGTCGGTTTCACGAACAAGATGCGCCAGGCCAAGAACTTTCTCATGTTGCGTTCGGGCGTGAACGAGGAAGCGCACATCACGCGGATCGTCGAAAGCTGGCAGGCGCCGGGCGACAGTGACGGACCGCGCAACCTGGTGGAAAGCCACTTCACGGTGCTGTCGAGGATGGCGAAATCACAGTTGCATATCGAATCGGGCGGCACGCGCGACGCGCAGAACGCTGCCACTGTGTTGCCGATGCTCGGATACGAGAGCGGGCCGCTTGTCGAGGCGAAGCACGGCCGATGGGCCGAGGCGCGTGTGCGGACCGGGCTGCGGCGCGTGCTCGGCGATGAGTCGATGCAGACCGAGGCACTCGAGAATGACGATCACGAATCGCTCCAGGTCGTGGTCAGGCTGATTCCGGCGATCACGATGGAGTTCATGCGGATCAACCAGAGCCTGCTGATCTCCGAACCGGAGATCCGTGCCGCGCTGAACTCGCCGGAGGAAATGAGCAAGGTAGTGGAGACGCTAGGCGCAAAGTTCGGCGCCGAAGTCAGCGAATCGCTCAGGACCGTGCTGCGCGCCGTCGCCTGCGTGTTCGCGGTGGACCTTGCGATCGACGGTGTGGCGGATATCCCGCAACTGATCGCCAGCATATTTGGCGCGGCCACGACGGCGACGGGCGTTGGCCACACGCTATCGCTGGTTGCGTCAGGCGTGGTGGTGGGTCTCTTCATCGCCCATTCGGCGATCAAGCAGATTAACCAGTACGATGCGGCGCGTCTCGGCTACATTGGCTCGGTGATGGAGCATCTGACGAAGGAGCATGTCGCGCAGCAACTCGAAATATACGACGACATCATGGAGCAGATCGGCGAACGCATGCACCGCACGCTCGCCGTGGCTTATCGGCTGGACACCGCGCTCGGCTTCCGCGACCAATTCCTGCGCGACCTAGCGGCGCTCGACCGTGCGCGCCTCACCTTGATGAATGATATCCGTGATCGACAAGCTCTGGCTTGAACTTCACGACAAGCGTCGAGACTGGGCGTACGACGCGTTCGATGAGTTCGCGCGGCACATCGATCCCGAACTGACGGCCGGCTATAGCCGGTCCAGTCAGGTGACGGTGGTGGTGTACGGTTCGACGCAGGTCGGCAAAACCACGCTGATGCTCGAGATGCTCGGCATCGCCCCAGCGCGCGCGCGCGAAGTGAGCGACGTGCTGCGAGGTGGCCGCTCGGTCGGCAAGTCTGCGACCGCTACGGCCACGCGATATCGCCGGTCGCAGAGCGATGACTGGCAGATCGGACAGGACGACACGCCGCTCACGAGCGCCGAAGCACAGGCGCGCCTTGGTGCGTTGCGCGAGCAGGTGGAAGCCGGTCACGCCCCGGATGCCGACGTCGTCGATGTTCATATCCCGCAGTGCTTTTTCGCCTCGACGCAAGACGGCTTCGCCTCGGACATTCGCCTGCTCGATCTGCCGGGACTGAACGCCACCAATCCACACGAGGCGGCGTACGTGCGCCGTGTCGCGGAGACGTATGTGCCCATTGCGGATCTGGTCGTGCTCGTGTGCCGAATCAACACGCTTGGTGCGCTGCGGCCCGTGGATCTGCAACTGCCGGAACTGCAGGACTGGATGTGCTATCCGATGCGTTTTCGTGTGGTCTGTACGTACGCGTTCTCGTCGGCCAGCTTCCGCGAGTGGCGGGGCGACGGAGAGTGTCCCTCCGATCAGATGCAGAAACGGATTGTCAAGCAATTGAACACGCACGATTTGAGGCTGTCGCCCGATCTCGCGCAATACATCTATCCACTCGAATTCGGCAAGTCGTGGGACGACCTGAAGCGCGAGGACCCCGACTACTTCGAGCGTGCCAAACGCGCCGTCGATGCGCTATGGAAGGATTTCATCGACGGTGTGCGTCGCGCCGCGAGTCCTTATTCACGTGTCCGCATGGCGTTCGGAATTCAGCAGGCCGCGCAGAAGCGGCTCGCGGATTTTTACGCGGAGAACAGAGAGCGCATCACGCCACTCCTCCGTGCGATCAGAGCGAAGGCGAAATCGCTCGAAGACTGGAAGCAGGAGCTGAGGATGCTCGCGCGCGAGGCGCAGGCGTTACGCGAGCGCAAATACGCATTCGAATCGCTGTATCGCGGCGAGGAACTCGATTCGACCCTGACGTCGCTATTCTCATGTGACAAGGTCGCGCCGTCGAAAGTGAGATTGAAGCGACCGTCCGATCTGGCGAGCGCGGCGAGAAAGGCGCGCGAGACGCTTCAATCGTTGTGGCTTCAATCGACCAACAGCGACGACGAGAACGAAATCTCCGCCGACGAGGACGACGGCAAGTGGGCGCCCGCGTCTGTTGCACACCTCGTTCAACGCGGTGCACCGCCATCCGCGCGGGTGATCCATGAGTTCATCGACCGGCTGGAAGCGTACACCTTCGACTGGTACCCGATCGTGTTTTCTGATTTCGACAAGGATTTCAGTGAGCTGGCGCGTGCCGTCGAGAGCGTCCGCAAGTGTTACATCGATGCGGCGCGCAAGTCGATCGTCGAGCAGGCGCGCGAAAAGGCTCGCGCGGTCGATGCGCGTCGCATGCAGATCGAGAACGATGAACTCGTGCTCGGCGCGCGATACGAGAAGCTCGAGAGGTCGCACGCGGCGCTGTGCATCGAACTTGAGCAGGCGTGGGCGGAACGAAGGGACTTCGGCAAGCGCATGCGGAGCAGCATCGAGCACGGCAAGCGCTTCCGCGGTCACATGCAGCGTGCGCACGCGGCGGCCGTGTCCGATGCCGCGCGCCGCTTTCACGAAGAAGCCGATCCGACGCGGCAGTTTTATCGGCTCATGTACAAAGAGCTCATCGAGCGAGAGTTCGAAAAATTGATGGTGGGAGAAGAGGCTTGAGCACGCAGCAAGACACAAACGCAGCAGCGGCTGGTCTGGCCGGTCTGCTCTCCAGCATGGTGAATCGGCCGGTGACCGAGGAGATCGGCAAGGCGGTCGCCGACGCAAGGTTTCGCGTCGACAAGCAGATCAAGGAATCGGAGAAGGGGGTAAAGGGTGACCTGGCGAAAATCGTCGAGGAGTTCCCCAAACTGCTGGACGAACTCGAGTCCGTCAGAGACCATCTCGATCTCGAGATTCGCAAACGCTCGGCTGAACTCGAAGAGAAGATCGCGCCGCGGTTCGGTGTCATAGGGGCAAAGCAGGAAGAGGTGGCGCGCGCCTTTCACACTGTGCTCGATGAAGCGTTCACCGATGTACGCATGCGCGACGAGCGTCTCGACGAGCGCATCGGAGAGCTGAGAGTCGGCTTTGCCGCCGCGATGAACGAACACGCGAGTGCGCAGGAGCGCCAGACTGCGCAGCTTTCCGCGCATGTTGACCAGTTGACCATTCGGGGCGAAGCGATCCACGGTGGCCTGGAGCGCCTGGCCGATGTCTTTCAGAAAGCACTCGGCAATGCCCAGGACGAAGTACGCGCAGACAACGCGCGTCTCGAAACCCGCATCGGGGAAGTGAAAACCTCTGCCGTCGCGATGAATGAACACGCGGGCGCACGGATGTCGGACCTTGCAGTCGTTGTCGTCGAGCGTGTACGTGTGGTTGAAGCGAGCATCGCCGAAAGAGCGAACACGCTGGAGCGTCAGACCGCGCAGCTTCTCGTGCACGTCGAGCAGCTGGATGCTCAGGGCAAGTCGATGTACGGCATGCTGGGGTCGGACGTTGCCGCGCTCGGGCGAAACCACGACGAACATCGCAAGGCCATGCAGGATGTGCTGGCGGATCTCACCACCGCGATCTCCGTCATCGGACAGGGCCAGAAAAACCTGAAGAAGCTCGTCTACGGTGCGCTGGGAATGTCGACGATCACCGCCGTGCTGCTGGTCATCTATGTGTTGCGCGTGTGGCCGCGTTGACTGCGAGTCGCCGACAGCATGGATCAACACTTTTGAGCGAGATTCCAGCATGACCGGCATCGATCGCGGCGGCGCCCCGGACAGTAAGCCGGCTTGCCGTACTTCACGGACGCCGATTCCGCGCTGAGCCGATCATCCGGAGGGCGGGATCCGCTCGGACTGCTGCCCTTATGGAGCGCATTTGGCAGACAGCTGGCGCCGCACATCACTTCACCAGTCTGCCAAATCATGGAATCAAGGCTGTCGTGCTCATTCAATGGCTCGCGAACGAGAACGTCTTCCATCCCAAGCTCATGTTAATGGCCGGCACGCTGAAAGGCACGAACGACCGCGGGCTATGGCTCTCGGTCGGCAGCGGCAACCTGACGCTGTCAGGCTGGGCGATCAAACGCGAGGTGATTGGCAGGACCGTCGTCGGGCAACAGCATGCCGCCGAATTGTGTCCACTCGTTGCATGGCTTGCCACGCAGGCGCAGCGGCAGGTCGCTGTGTCGGGACCGGACGCGGCAGAAGGGAAGGAGGAAGGCGACATCCGCGAGATTCTCCGGTACTTGCATGACGTGCTCGACGACGCCAGTCAACTCGCGTCCGACGCCCCTGACATGCCGACCTTGCATCTGTCCTTGCCGGTCGAAGGACGCACGCCGCTCGCAATGATCGATGATCTGAAAGGCAGTCACCCGATATGGAGGTCCACCAACTTCTGTTCGTGGTGCGTGCGTGGGCCCGAAATACACAATTATCGAATGGGCATACGGTTAAGGCGGTGTGAAAAAGCAAACGCCTGCTCATCAGGCGGGCATTTGAAGAGGTGGGGCGAGAACATACCGCGGTACACGTCCAAGCCGGTAAGTCCCGCTCCCTGTTTTCGTTTGCTAAACATAGCTCGGCTACGATGTGAGAGTACCTGCCGATCAGTTCCAAGGGCGGCAATCTGTTCTTCCAGCTCGTCAACGCCCGCCACGAGTGCTGCTCGATCATCCGCCCAAGACTGGCAAGGGTAGCTGTCCACCGGCTCAGTGCTGAGCAGCTGGGGGCGTTGCCTAGGTGTTAGCGCTGGACTTTTGGCTTGTTACGGGAGCGGCCCCTTCGTGCACTCGACCGTGAGAGGAACGTACGGTCGTCACCTTGGGTTGATTCTTCAAGAGGTTGGTACTCGACGCCCGGAGACGCTTACACAGCGCACGAAGTCCGGCGGCGTGGAATGTCGGACGCGCGCCGTCTATAAGATCACGAAGCGGATCACGGCACACACGCATCAAACAGACGGCATCCCGACCAGCATCATCACGACGCAATTCACTCGAAAAGACCGCCCAGCAGCTTGTCATACGCCTCGATTTGCTTCGGGTTGGTCGACAAGAACTGCCCGATTATTTCACGTTGCCGGTTACGATAATCCTGCCAGTTTTCGTCGTGAGATTCGATTGCGCGTTCGAGTTGCCGGCAACCTTCTTCCGCGTCGTTTTTCTCATAGAAGTAGCCCAGCTCGCGGCAGAGGTAGGCATTGTGAACCAGCGCGTAACCGTTCCAGCAAACATCGAAATAGAAATAATTCAAGGCCAACCCCAGCTGATGCGATATGACGATATCGGTGTATTCCGAAAGGAACTGAGGGGTGTTGTAATAGCCCACGAAGCTGATTTTCGAATCCCGAACGAGATCCAGGTGATGCGCGATGCCGACGAATTCGGGGCTGTTCCTGGCGAGATGCTCGGTATTCGTCGCATGTACGTAGGAAATCTTTTCGCCCAGTTTCCGATAGCCTAACTCCGCGATCAACAGCGGATAGAGGCAGAACTTGGTGACGTCGATATTCGCTTCCATGATCGACAACCGCTTGGGTTGTCCGGTCGGACGATACTCTCCGCGATGCGGGAGCGCAGCCGATCGTTCCTCAACGCATATCGGATCCCAGACGAACGGCACCTCGCGAACGGGCTGGCGTCGCAATACGCTGAAGAAGCTTGCGCTGGTGTCGACCACTTGCGGGATGATCCATACCTGATCGTAGCGTGGGTTGATGAATACCGTTTCCGCATGCCGTCTGCCGAAAATCATGGCCTGCATCATGTGCACGTATTCCGGGCCGCAGCAATAGCTCACGACCTTTGTGCCGCGTGCCTGCAGATACTCGGTCTGCTGCAGATCGATTTGCCCCCCGAGCTCGATCAGAACATCGAGCGAGTCTTTTGCGTCGTCGAAGGAGCGGACTGGAAACTGCGTGATATCCCACGGAAGATCCGGCGTGATCTTGACGCTCGTGGTATTGACGAGCGTCACCCGATGGCCGAGCGGCGAGTGTTGGAAGAGCTTCATCAGATACAAGGCATTCTGTTTGATGCCATTGACCCAGAGACTCTCCGTCGCGTGATGAAGGCCGATTGTAATGCCGATGTTGAGCGATCGTGCCGAACTCATGGGGGCTCCAGTGTGCGTATCAAACAGCGACTGAAATCATAGCGTCCCTTGCTTTACGGGCTGTTAAGAACTGTCAAAATATTGAACTCGATCCGCCCCGGGTTTGTGGAGACTCATATTCCCGAGTCAACCGGAACCCGCATCGGCCGATGCGGCTACCCGGATCCGGCACGTTTTCGGTGTTCTCCCGCCGGTGGCATCCGAAAGGCTGTTTTCCGCAGAAGATTGAGATCCCGTATCGCCGGGGGCGTGACCGTGGCGACAGGGCGGGAGCACGCTTGCGACGCCGGGCGACGATTGTCGGTCGCGGTCTGGAAATCCTCTCGCTTCACCGGTTCGCTGTCCGTCTGCAATCCTGTCCAAAATCGTCCGCCGGCGGTCGATAGAATCGTCTTCATCCTGCATGCGGTTGAATCCATCAGCGGTCAACGCGCATGCGTGGCAGTCGCAGGATTCGCCCTTACGTGATGGAGTCGATGATGAAAGCCCTGATCAAAGCGCATTTGCTTCATCCGTCGGTGGTGCTTCCTATCGCCGCGCTGACGGAACTGATGGTCGAGCGGGACTTCAATCTGAGTCAAGTCGGGTTGATCGTCGCCGCGCGCGGCGCGCAGGCGATGGTGTCGTGCTCGCGTTCGCTCTTGTGTTGCCATCGGTGCGGCGCGGAAAGCTGATCGCCGCGAAAGGAAAGCGCGGCGCACCGGCCTGTGTCCGGTCGACGCAGCGCCGGGCAAGATCGCGCCTCTCTCGCTTCACGTCGCCGGAATCGCCGGCCCGGCTTCACGATGTCTTCAGGCTGGTCGTGGAGAAGCGCGCGCGATAGGCGCGCGGCGTCAGGGAGAAATGCCGGACGAATACCTTGCGCATTTGTTCCTCCGTCGGAAACCCCACGCGGGAAGCGATGGTCTTCAGCGGCAAATCGCTGTCCAGCAATAGTGTCGCCGCCCGCTCGCAGCGGGTCCGGACCAGGTAGTGGGTCGGCGGCATGCCGACCTCTTCCTTGAACAGCCGCGTGAAGTTGCGCACGCTCATTCCCGCCTTCTCGGCCATATCTTCCAGCTGTAACGGTTTGCCCAGATTCGAGCTGACCCAGGTCTGAACGTCCCGGATCTCCGGGGCCGCGGTCATCTGGCTGTTCAACAGGTCGCTGAACTGCGACTGGCCGCCGGGCCGCTTGAGGTAGATGACCAGATCGCGCGCGACCGCCAGCGCGAGGTTGCGTCCGAAATCCTGTTCGACGAAGGCCAGGGTGAGGTCTATCGCCGCCGTGACGCCGGCGGACGTCCAGATGTTGTCCTCCTGAATGAAGATCGCATCGGCGTCGACCTCCACGGACGGAAACCGCTGCTGCAGCAGCGTGGCGACGCTCCAGTGCGTCGCGGCGCGTCGGCCGCTCAACACGCCGGCCGTGGCCAGGAAGAAACTCCCGGAACACAGCGCCGCGAAGCGGCGGGCGGCGGACGACCGCCTGCGCACCCAGTCGACGAGGGCGGTTTCGCGTGCGACGGCCGATTCGATATCCAGCGCGCCCGCGATCAGTACCGTGGAGAGTGCGTCACGCTCGGGCAAGCCCGCGCTCACGTCCAGCGAAATCAGCGTGTCCGACGGAATGGCGCCGGGCGTCGGGGCCACGAGGTCGATTCTGTACCGCCTCGTATCGCCCTGCGCGGCGAGATGCCGGTTGGCGTAGCTCAGGACGCTTACCGGGCCGACGGCCTCCATCAGCTTGAATCCCGGATAGATCACGAGATGCACGGGGTGGGTCGACGCCGGCCCGGCCGCTCGTTGCGAATCCTCGGAAGGAAATTGGACCTTTGCGTGCTCGTCCTGCCAAAAGGGGAACATTTTTCAGACTCCGCGTAATTTGAAGGAGGGATCTTGGCCAGAATCATCCGGAACGTCTCAATAGAATCGATCTTGCTGGATGTGAGTTGGTGCAAGCCGGACGCGTCGACAAGCGTGTTCGATTTTCACTAATTCCAAGAGCGAGTGGCTCGGGATTTCAGTCACGGCTCGTGTCGCCTGCAGGCGCATCACCGAGATCGGTAGGATCGCTTGTTTTTTCATTTTCGTTGAGGAGTAGTATTGTGACCACGTTCACGCATATCACGGTTGGCACCAACAATCTGCCGGAAGCACGCGCGTTTTACGACAAGGTTCTGGCTACGCTCGGCTGGTCGCGTATCGCCGACCTTCCCGGCGATGTCGGCTCGATCTGGGGCGCAGGCAAGCCGTCGTTCTTCGTTCTGAAGCCGGCCAACGGCCAACCCGCGACGGTCGGCAACGGCGTCACGGTGAGCTTCGAAGCGTCGGATCGCGCGGCAGTCCAGGCATTCCACGATGCCGCACTGTCCCTGGGTCGACCCGACGAAGGCGCAGTGGGCCCGCGTGGCTGGGCGCCGCACGCCTTCGCCGCTTACACGCGCGATCCGGACGGCAACAAGCTGGCTGTTTACACCTTCACGCCGGCGTAACGCCGCGCGTGCCAGCGACTCCGGAGCGTATGCGCTTGCGTGGCACGGGTGCCTGCGAGTGACGATGTGCGTGGATGAGCGGCTTCCGGATGAGGGAAATCCGCGAATGCCGATCGTCGTGGCACGGGCGCCCGGATGAGCTGGTGCCGACTGCGTAACGGTCTGGCCCGAAGACAAGCGTCTTCGGGCCAGCCTGCGTAGCAGGGTGTAAGTCATTACCGGTCGGGTCATGCATGTTTTTCTCCGGTGACAGGCCGCCGAATTCGATGAAATCCGCTGCCGCGAATCGGGAAATGAAAACGAAATTCCCGGAATCGATTTTCATGATGAATTCGATCAATTGAGCGGTTAAATCCAGTCGTATATTCGGGAGTGCCGTGATCTTTGCGTCATGCAAAAGATTGAGGAATTCCTGGCCGATGCATTTCGAATTCATGAATTCGATCGTCGATGTTTCCATGTCGTTTTTTCGGGCTGTGCGCATGTTAGTCATCGTCGTCGGTTAAAGCGCGATGCCGGAACCGCAGGCCACATGACGTGAAGTGCATGTCACGCGCTGCAACCACGGTCGCCATGTCGCGGCCTCGGCCGACGGCCGGCGTTTGCCGACCGAACGGTGCCTCGCCGCGCAATTCAACCAACTAGGCCGGCGAGCGTTGCTGCTTGCGGCGACGTTCGGGAACGCCCGAGCCGGCTCTCGCCAGTTCCTGCGCAAGAAAATGCGCGGTGCGACTGCCAGGCGCCTGGGCCAATTGCCGGGGCGTTCCGGTTGCCACGACGCGCCCGCCTTCTTCGCCCGCGCCCGGACCGACATCGATCACCCAATCGGCCTGCGCGACCGCACGCATATCGTGTTCGATCACGACAACCGAATTGCCCGCATCGACGAGGCGTTGCAGTTGCACCAGCAGCCGGTCGGCGTCCGATGCATGCAGTCCCGTGGTCGGCTCGTCGAGCACGTAGAGATTGCGTCCGCGCTGGCTGCGCTGCAATTCCGTCGCGAGCTTGATGCGCTGCGCTTCGCCGCCGGAGAGTTCGGTGGCGGGCTGCCCCAGGCGCAGATAGCCGAGCCCGATTTCGTGCAGCAACTGCAGCGGCCGGGCCACCGCGTCTTCGTGAGCGAAGAAATCCCGAGCCTCGTCCACCGTCATCTGCAGCACCTCGGCAATGTTGCGGCCGTTCCAGAGGACCTTGAGCGTCGCCTCGTTGTAGCGTGCGCCGTGGCAGGTCGGGCAAGGCGCATACACGCTGGGCATGAACAGCAGCTCCACGCTGACGAATCCTTCGCCTTCACAGGTTTCGCAGCGCCCCTTGGGCACGTTGAAGGAAAACCGCCCGGCGTCGAAGCGGCGGCGACGCGCGTCGGGCGTGGCGGCGAACAGCTTGCGCACATGGTCGAACAGCCCGGTGTAAGTCGCCAGATTCGAGCGCGGCGTGCGCCCGATCGGCTTCTGGTCCACTTGCACCAGCCGTTGCACCGCGTCGAGATCGCCCGCCAGATGGCCGGCGGTGACCTCGATCACCGTGGGGCCCTCGCTGGTGCTGTCGGCCGCGTCGTCTTCGGGTTCGTGGCCCAGATGCAGAAGCACGAGTTCGGGGAGTGCCTGGGCGACCAGACTGGATTTGCCGGACCCCGAGATGCCCGTGACCGCCGTGAGAACGCCCAACGGAATGCGCGCGTCTACGCCATGCAGGTTGTGGCGATGAATGCCGCGCATCTCGAGCCATCCGGCGGGCTCGCGGCCGCGGCTCGGCGAAGCGGGAATCTCGTCGAACAGGTAGCGCGCGGTGCGGGATTCGTCGATCGCGCGCAGGCCGTCCGGCGCGCCGCTGTAGAGCACCCGGCCGCCGCGCTCTCCGGCATCCGGTCCGACGTCCACGAGCCATTGCGCGCGGCGCATCAGGTCGAGATCGTGCTCGACGACGAACACCGAATTGCCGGCGTCGCGCAGTCTGTCGAGCGCGTCGTACAGGGCCTGGCTGTCGGAAGGATGCAGGCCCGCCGAGGGTTCGTCGAGGACATACACGACGCCGAACAGCATCGAGCTGAGCTGGGTGGCCAGCCGCAGCCGCTGCAGTTCGCCGGCCGAGAGCGTCGGCGTCGCGCGGTCGAGCGTGAGGTAGCCGAGGCCCAGTTCCCGCAATTGGCGCAAGCGTGCAACGACCCCTTGGGCCAGACGTTGCGCGGCGAGGCGTTTTTCCTCCGACAGCGCGGAGGTGCGACGCACGTCCGGCGTGACCGTGTGCGTTGCGCGACCCGATGCGGCACGCGCGTTGCGGTCGCGCCGGGTCGCTTCCCGGTCCGTGCCGGCGCCGGCCGCGTGCGCGCGGAAATCGCCCTGGGCGATCGGCTCGAGCAGGGACGCCAGGCGGTCCAGCGGCATCTGCATGAATTCGCCGATGTCCACGCCGGCGAAGGTCACCGAAAGCGCCTCGGCCTTCAGTCGCTTGCCGTGGCAAACGGGGCACGGCTTGCCTTCCATGAAGCGCGATACGCGCTTTCTCATCAGCGCGCTCTGCGTGTTGGCGAACGTATGCAGCACGTAGCGCCGCGCCCCGGTGAAGGTCCCCATGTAACTCGGCTCGAGTTTGCGCTTGAGGGCCGCCCGGGTTTCAGCCGGCGTCAGGCCTGCGTATACCGGCGCCGTGGGCGTCTCCTCGGTGAACAGGATCCAGTCGCGGTCCTTCTTCGGAAGATCCCGCCACGGCCGATCGACGTCGTAGCCGAGGGTCACCAGGATGTCGCGCAGGTTCTGTCCGTGCCAGGCCGGCGGCCACGCGGCGATCGCCCGCTCGCGGATGCTCAACGACGGGTCCGGCACCATCGTCGCTTCGGTCACCTCGTAGATGCGGCCGAGGCCGTGGCAGCTCGGGCATGCCCCTTGCGGCGTGTTCGGCGAGAAGTCTTCGGCATACAGCATCGGCTGGCCGGCCGGGTACGCACCGGCGCGCGAATACATCATGCGCACCAGGCTGGACAGGGTCGTCACGCTGCCTACCGAGGAGCGCGCGTTGCTGGCGCCGCGTTGCTGCTGAAGCGCCACCGCCGGCGGCAGGCCGTCGATGGCATCCACATCCGGGACGCCCACCTGGTCGATCAGGCGCCGCGCATACGGTGCGACGGATTCGAAGTAGCGCCGCTGCGCCTCGGCATAGATCGTACCGAACGCCAGAGAGGACTTGCCCGAGCCGGAAACACCCGAGAACACCACGAGCGCGTTGCGCGGAATGGACACGTCCACATCCTTCAGGTTGTGTTCGCGTGCGCCGCGCACCTCCACGAAGCCGCTCATGGCGTGACCGGCCGGCTTGCCGGAAAAATCGTTGGGCATGATGTTCTTTTCCTACCGTTCGTGTCGGCGCCGAAGCGGCGCGAATTCGATGAAAGGCCGATCAGGACTTCCCGTTGCCGTCTGCCGCGGCATCGAGCGAGCGCAACCAGGCGAGCTTTTCCCCGATCCTGATTTCGGCCCCTTGATCGGCCGGCTGATACCAGGCCTGTCGCGCGACGCCGTCCGGGAAATAGGTCTGACCGGCCGAATAGGCGTAGCGTTCGTGATGAGCATATCGATAACCCGCGCCATACCCCATCGTTTCCATGAGCCGGACCGGCGCGTTGCGCAGGTGCAGGGGAACGGGCCGCGACCCATCGCCCCTGACGAATGCCTTGGCGCGCTCCCACGCGATGCACGAGGCGTTCGACTTGGGGGCGACGGCGAGGTAGGTCACGGCCTGCGCAAGCGCCAGTTCTCCTTCCGGGGAACCGAGCCGGTCGTACGCTTGCGCCGCGCCGAGCGCCAGCTCCAGCGCGCGGGGATCGGCGTTGCCGATGTCCTCGCTCGCCATCACCATCATGCGGCGGGTGACCTGGCTCACATCGCCGCCGCCGTCGAGGATGCGGGCCAGCCAGTAGAGCGCGGCATCCGGCTGCGAGCCGCGCAGGGACTTGTGAAAGGCCGAGAGCTGCCAATGGAACTCGTCGCCCCCCTTGTCGAACCGTCGCAGTGACGGGCTGGCGGACAGTCCCGCGAATGCGCCGTCGACGGCTGTCCGGCCGGCCGCCGATGCCGCGAGCGCGACGTGTTCGAGCAGGTTCAGGAACCTTCTGCCGTCGCCGTCCGCGAAACCCGTGAGCAAGTCGAGCGCATCGGAATCCAGTTCGACGCCCTGGAGATGGGGGCGCGCGCGTTCGTAGAGTTGCTGTAGCGCGTCGTCGGCCAGCGGCTCGAGCGTATACACCTGTGCCCGCGAGAGCAGCGCGGAGTTGATCGCCAGCCCCGGATGCTCGGTGGTCCCGCCGACGAGCGTCAGCAGGCCGGATTCGACATGGGGCAGCAACGCATCCTGCTGGGCCTTGTTGAACCGATGGATCTCGTCGATGAACAGGACCGTCGGCTGCCCGTGGCTGTCCAGCGCGGCCTGGGCGTCGTCGATGGCCTGCCGGATGTCCTTGACCCCCGCGAGCACCGCGGAAACGGCGATGAACCGGCTGCGGGTGACGTTCGCGGCCAGCCGCCCCAGGGTGGTTTTGCCGACGCCCGGCGGGCCCCACAGGATGAACGAGTGCAGCTTCCCGGCGTCGAACGCGAGGCGCAGGGGCCTTCCCGGCCCGAGCAAATGCCGCTGCCCGACGAAATCGTCGAGCGTCGCGGGACGCACAAGCTCTGCCAGAGGGGGCGTCGGCCGGGTGGTGAACAGATCGACCAAGATTACCTCGCGAACGTCGACATCTCTGGCAGATTGGGGGGCGGGCGAACGCAGCGGCGCTGCTTCAATCCCGGGGGCTGGACCGGCCGAATTCCAGCTTCGGCGGCACGCCTTCGGCTTCCTTGCCGCGGCGCATGATGAGACGGGAGCCGCGATAGCCGATGCTGTGGTTCCACACCCAGCTGATCGCGACGCTGAGGCGATTCTGCACGCCGATCAGGAAATAGATGTGCGCCAGCTTCCAGACCCACCACGCGATCGCGCCGCGCAACTTGATCCGCCCCATGTCGATGACGGCAAGGCTGCGCCCGATCGTCGCCAGGTTGCCCTGGTGCCGATACCTGAACGGCTTGGGAAGCGCGTCGCCCGACAGTCGGCGCTTGATCAGGTCCGCGACGTACGCGCCTTGCTGCTTGGCTGCCGGCGCGATGCCGGGCACGAACTTCCCGTCGGGCATCGGCACGGCCGCCGTGTCCCCGATCACGAAGATTTCCGGACGATCGGGCACGGTCAGGTCCGGGCGGACCAGAACCCTGCCGGCGCGATCGGCGTCCGCGCCCAACCAGCGAGCCGCGGGCGACGCCTGTACGCCGGCCGCCCAGACGATCGTCCTGGCCGGCAGCGATTTCCCGCCGTAGATCACGCCTTCCGCGGAGCACTCGGTGACGGGCGCGCCGAGTTCGACGTCGACGCCGAGCTTGCCGAGTGCGCGACGCGTATATTCGGAAAGATCCTCGGGGAACACGGGCAACAGCCGGGGGCCCGCTTCAATCAGCACGACACGCGTGGCGCGAGGATCGATATGGCGAAAATCGCGCGCGAGGGTGTCGCGGGCCAGTTCGGCGATGGTGCCCGACAGTTCGACGCCCGTCGGGCCGCCGCCGATGATCACGAACGTCTGGAGGGCGGCGCGCTTCGCCGGGTCGCTTTCGCGCTCGGCTTCTTCGAACGCGACGAGGATGCGACCGCGAATGGTGGTGGCGTCTTCCAGCGTCTTCAGACCGGGGGCGAACGCCTCCCACTCGTCATGTCCGAAATACGCATGCCGGGCGCCCGTCGCGAGGACGAGCGTGTCGTACGAGAGCCGCGACCCGTTGTCGAGTATCACTTCCCGCGCGTCGCGGTCGACGCCTTCCACTTCCGCCATGAGCGTCTGGACTTCCGGGCGCTTGCGAAAGAGGTAACGGATCGGCCACGCGATTTCCGAGGTCGACAGCGATGCGCCCGCCACCTGATAGAGCAGGGGCTGGAACAGGTGATGGTTGTGGCGGTCGACAATGGTGATGTCGACGTCGGAATGGGCCAGGCCGTTGACGACGTCGAGTCCACCGAAGCCTGCACCGACGATCACGACATGATGTCGTTTGCCTGAGGCCTTGAACATGATTCGCTCTCCTCTCGCTCAGCGCTTCAGCGCGGACGCGTGGTGTGCAATGTGCTCGCCGATGAAGCTGGCGATGAAGTAGTAGCTGTGGTCGTGGCCCGGACGCAGGTTGAGCTGGAGCGGGTGACCGACGGCCTCGCATGCTTCGCGCAGCAGCTCCGGCCGCAGCTGCTTTTCGCGGAACTCGTCGTCGAGGCCCTGATCGACCAGCAGCGGCAGGCGCTCCTGCGCGGTACGGACGAGTTCGACGGTGTCGTACTGCTTCCACGCCGCCTGGTCGTCTCCGAGATAGGCCAGCAAAGCCTTCTGCCCCCAGGGAACCTGGGACGGCGCGACGATCGGCGAGAACGCCGATACGCTTCGATAGCGGCCCGGGTTGCGCAGCGCGGCGACCAGCGCCCCGTGCCCGCCCATCGAATGGCCGCTGATGCTTCTCGCATCCGTGACGGGGAAGTGGGCTTCGATCAGCGCGGGCAGTTCGTGGACGACGTAGTCGTACATCCGATAGTGGGCGGCCCACGGAGACCGCGTCGCATTGACGTAGAAGCCCGCCCCCTGGCCGAGGTCGTACGCGGCGTCGTCGGCGACGCCTTCGCCGCGCGGGCTCGTATCGGGGGCAACGACGACGATGCCGTGCTCGGCCGCGTAGCGTTGCACCGCGGCCTTGGTAATGAAATTCTGTTCGGTGCAGGTGAGACCGGACAGCCAGTAAAGGACCGGCAGCGGTTGGCTTGCCGCCTGCGGGGGCAGGTACACGCCGAAGCGCATCGTGCAGCCGAGCGTGACGGCGCGGTGTTGATAGACTTCCTGCCAGCCGTCGAAGCTGGCGTGATGTTCAACGCGTTCCATGCGTTTTCTCCTAATGTGGGCAGAGGGTGTGGCCGTGATGCATCCCGGCGACAGTCGGTCGAGTGCGCTTCAGTGTTTCGTGTCGCTGTGCGAATGCTTGATGCGACGGACGGTCCACCAGATCGCGAGGACGACGACGGGTACAAGAACGGCAATGGCGAGTTCCGGGGCCACGATGTCGTGAATGCCGGGTACGCCTTTCAGAAGATCGGCAATCAGACTCACGACGTAGTACGAGATCGCCGCGACCGACAACCCTTCCACGGTCTGTTGCAGGCGTAACTGCAGCTTGGCCCGGTTGTTCATCGAAGCCAGCAGATCCCGGTTCTGTCGCTCGAGTTCGACATCGATCCAGGAGCGGAGCAGCGCGATCGATCGTGTCAATTTGTCGGACAGCTTGGCCTGGCGCTCCTTCACCGACCGGCAGGTGCGCATCGCGGGGGCGATGCGCCGATGGAGAAAGTCATGCCAAGTGTAGAAGCCCGGAACGGCTGCTTCGGCAAGCGACGCAAGCCGCTCTTCGACGATGTCGTAGTACGCGCGGCTCGCGCCGAACCGGTAGAGGTTCGCCGCCGCGCCGGCCTCGAGTTCCGCTGCCAGATCCGTCAGATCGGATAGGAGAACTTCATTATTCCGGCGTGCGCTGGAACGCATCAGGTCCGTTATGTCGGCGAGACGGCCCTCGATACGCCGAAGCTCCGACGTAAGGGATCGGGTCAGCGGGAGCGCGAGCAGCGCCAGCGTCCGGTAGTTCTCGATTTCGATCAGCCGCTGCGCGAGCGCACCGGCGCTTGCCTGCGTCAATCCGCGATCCAGGACGAGGATGCGCGTCAGGCCGTTTTCATCCTGCCGGAAATCCGTCACGATCGCGGCCGCGCCGTCCTCGACGAGCGAATAGCACAGGCCGACGGGGTCGAAGCGCCCGACTTCCTTCTCCGCGTCGGGTGTCCACGGCAGCAGGTCGAGACGGATGCCGCAGATGACCGGGCCGGGCGGCGTGAAGCCGTGCCTGAACGGATCCTCGCCCGCGGGCGTCATCGTTTCGAGAGAGAGCGGAGCGCTCCAGAGATACGTGGAGAACTCCGTGTGCTTTTCGCAATGGAGATCGCCCTCGTTCCATGCAAGGGCATGAAGCGGTGCGCCCAGCGTCTGCGGAGCGATTCCCAGGCGATCCGACAGGGCGGTCAGGGCGGCACTGTCCCGGCTCATGTCCCCTTCGGTCAGGAACGCGAACTGGACCAGCGTACGAGGTGCCTGAATGAGGAGATGCGGGCGGGCGTGTACCTCGCCTACGGCAGCCGCCCGATCTTCGTGAGCCGGCATGCCATATACGGTCGGGGAGGGGTGTTGGGCCGTATTGGCTGGGATGGGCTCATTCATCATGACCTCGTGTCTACATGGTTCGAAAGGGATCAGGCTTCGCGGTAGGTGCCTTTCTGTTTCGCCGCGTGAATGGCCAGGGCATCCATCAGGCCAGGAGAAAGACAGTCGTACGGCTCGAGCTGGAGTTCGTGCAGCCTGCCGCGAATCTCCGCCATCTTCGAAGGCGGGGTGCCGCTTTCGATGACCGACGAAACGAACGCGGCGAAGCGGGGTTCCGACCAGCCCTCCTCGGGGGAGAGTTCGGTGTGAACGAAATCGAGGCCGTAGAACGCGTGCTGCGGGTTTTCGATGCGACCGAACATATGGACGCCGCATTCCCGGCAAGCATGGCGTTGAATCGCCGCGTGCTCGTCGACGACCTGAAGCTTCTCCGGATGCGCGATCACACTCACTTTGTCGCGCGGCACGACCGCGACCAGGGCGAAGGTTGCACTGGCGGGTTTCCAGCATTTGGTACAACCGCACGCGTGGTTGTGCAACGTCTGTGCGGCGACTGCAACTTCGACCGTGTCGCTCGGACAGTGGCACCGGAGTACGCCGCCGGCAAAGCCGGGGTGTTCGGGACGGCGCCCGTCGTCCACGGACGGATGGATGGAAATGGCACTCACGATGGCTCTCCTTGGGGAGGGAAAGACTGCGCGGCGCGATGCCGCGCAGTCGGGCCGACATCAGTAGTGAATGACCGTACGAATCGACTTGCCTTCGTGCATCAGGTCAAACGCGTCGTTGATCTTGTCGAGACCCATGGTGTGCGTGACGAAGGGGGCGAGATCGATCTCGCCTTTCATCGCGTCTTCCACCATGCCCGGCAGTTGCGTACGCCCCTTGACGCCGCCGAATGCGGAGCCTTTCCAGACCCGGCCGGTCACCAGCTGGAACGGACGGGTGGAGATTTCCTTGCCCGCACCGGCCACGCCGATCACGATCGACTGGCCCCAGCCGCGGTGCGCCGATTCGAGCGCGGCACGCATCACGTTGACGTTGCCGATACACTCGAACGTGTGGTCGACACCCCAGCCGGTCATCTCGACGAGGACTTCCTGGATCGGCTTCTCGTAGTCGCGCGGGTTCAGGCAGTCGGTTGCACCGAACACGCGTGCCAGCGTGAACTTCTCCGGGTTCGTGTCGATGGCGATGATGCGCCCCGCCTTGGCTTGCCGCGCACCCTGGATGGCCGCAAGACCGATACCGCCGAGACCGAAGATGGCGACCGAGTCGCCCGGCTGAACCTTCGCGGTGTTGTGAACCGCGCCGATGCCGGTGGTGACGCCGCAACCGAGCAGGCAGACGTGCTCGTGATTGGCCTGCGGATTGATCTTGGCGAGCGAAACTTCCGCGACCACGGTGTATTCGCTGAACGTCGAACACCCCATGTAGTGGAACAGCGGCTGCCCGTTGTACGAGAAGCGAGTCGTTCCATCCGGCATGAGCCCCTTGCCCTGGGTCGCGCGGACCGCCACGCACAGGTTGGTCTTGCCGGACTTGCAGAACAGACATTCGCCGCATTCCGCCGTGTAGAGCGGAATGACGTGATCGCCGGGTTTCACGCTGGTGACGCCTTCGCCGACTTCAACGACGACGCCGGCACCCTCGTGGCCGAGAACGGCGGGGAACACGCCTTCCGGATCGTCGCCCGACAGCGTGAAGGCATCGGTATGACACACACCGGTATGCGTGATCTTGACGAGAACTTCGCCCTTGCGCGGCGGTTCGACGTCGATCTCGACGATTTCCAGCGGCTTGCCGGGCCCGAAGGCAACAGCTGCACGTGATTTCATGATTTCGCTTCCTTGACTAAGTTAGGTCTCCGAAACCTGACGCCACCCTGGCGTCGGCTAACGGAGATAGGACCGAACGATAGAGATGGTTTCCTCGATGGACTTCTTCTGCGAGTCGGTAGCGGCTTCACTCTCCGGGAACTCTTCTCGCAGATAGCTTTCCAGGACGGCCGCCATCAAACCGTTGACCGCACCCCGGACGGCCGCAAGCTGCTGAAGAATCGCAGCGCATTCTGCGTTTTCTTCGAGCGCCTGCTCAAGAGCGATCGCTTGCCCGCGAATACGGCGAACCCGGGTAAGCGCTTGCTTCTTTTCTTTGGGACTGTAAGGCATGGTCTCTTTCCTGTCGGTAGATGGAAATATACTATACTCCCGCATAGTATGGAAGTGCGTGATTGGGTGGAATTTACACCTGCAGCATGCGCACCCCGAGAGTGTACAAGAACTGCCCCGGAGTATCCCTTCTCCGGGGTAGTCCATCCGGCCGCCGGCCGCCGTCCGGACCGGGGGGCGATCCTCGCGAGGATCGTCTTCGGTCAGCCCTTGGCGGCGCGTCGTGACGCCTCTTCGGCATCCGCCTGCCGGGGAAACCCGGGTGAATTCAGGACAGGCCGGTGACGGCGCTTGAATTCACGGCGGGCTCCATCGGCCAAGCGTTCACCGGGTCATATCCATGCCTCGGCCGTTTGCTGTTCAAGCGCCAGCATGGCGGCCTGATGCATGTTCACGAACTGGTCGAAATCGTCTGTTTCCTTCGCCTCCAGGCGCAACTGTTCCGCTATCGATTCGTGCGCCAGCGCTTCGAATTCCTGTCGGGCCTCGTCGGGCAGCGCCCGAGCCCGGAAGTACCCGGCGTGCAGCCGGCTTTGCTCCATCGCAAGGCGGTCGAAACTCATGGCGCCTTCGCTCATCGCGGTCAGCACCCGAGCCGACGGCGTCAGAAACGGGTCCTCGACCTTGGCGTGCTGCGCAAGCAGCGCCTGCCGATACGTCGCGCCTTCGTTCGTGCGAGTGCGATCCAGCAGATCGGCAACCGGCGCGATCTCCACAAGCAATTCGTTCGCCCATTCCCGCAGCGAGATCGATCGGCCGCGGCGCTGAAGTTTCAAATCCCAACGGCGCCCCTCGGTCGCCACCGCATGAGCGTTGGCCGTGCTCTCGGCGTGATCGCCGGCGCCCATCGAAGGGCTCTCGCTCATCGCGCAGTAGAACAGGAACGCGTCGAGGAAACGCGCCTGGGGCAAATCGATGCCCAGCGGCAGGAACGGGTCGACGTCCAGGTTGCGCACCTCGACGTACTGGACGCCGCGGGCCGCCAGGGCCTGAATGGGCCGCTCGCCGGCGCGTGCGATGCGCTTGGGCCGGATGCTCGCGTAGTGCTCGTTCTCGAGCTGAAGAATGTTCGTGTTGAGTTGCACCCATTCGTCGTCGAGGTGAGTGCCGATCGTTTCGTATTCCGGGTAGCGCGTGCTCGCGGCCAGCCGGAGGCTGTCGAGATGGCTCGCCAGGCTGTTGTAGCAGGGTGCAATGCCGGCCTGCGCGTTGCTTTGATAGCCGAGATCGCTCATGCGCAGGCTGGTCGCGCCGGGGAGATACACGGTCTCGGCGTCGAATCGGTCGAGGCGGCGCGCCGCGTCGCGAAGGAAGCGTGTGCCGACCGCCGGCGAGGCGCCGAACAGATACAGCAGCAGCCAGCCGTATCGACGGAAATTGCGAATCAACGCCATATACCCTGACGATTGCGCGTCGTGGCTGCGCTCGCCGGTATCCGCTGCTTCCAGCAACACAGGCCACGCGGCCTCGGGCAAGGAAAAGTTGTAATGGATGCCGGCGATGCACTGCATCGCCCGTCCGTAGCGGAGGGCGAGGCCCTTGCGATAGACGTGCTTGAGCCTGCCGGTGTTCGACGTCCCATATTCGGCAATGGGAATCTCTTCCTCGGACGGCAGCGTGCAAGGCATCGATGCGCTCCATAAGAATTCGTCGCCTAGGGTGGTATAGGCGAAACGATGTAGCGCATCAAGTCTCTCGAGGGCGCGAGCCGGGTCGGCCGATGCCGGCGTCACGAACTCCAGCAGGGATTCCGAATAGTCGGTGGTGATCTGCTTGTGCGTGAGCGCGGCGCCAAGTGCTTGCGGGTGCGGGGTGCGGGCCAGATGGCCCGCGCTCGTGACGCGCAGGCTTTCCCGCTCGATGCCGCGAAGACCCTGGCCGAGCAGCGGCAACTGTTCGCCGAGAATGCGCAGGCGACGGGTAAGCGTTCCGTTACTCATGAGCGATCCCGCCGACCAGTGCGACCAGTGCGATGCCGAGGAGCAACCAGACCATCTGGGCCGAGGTTTCCCGGCTTGTCTGACGTTGTTGCAACCGCGGGATCAGGTTGGAGAGTGCGACGTAGATGAAGCTGCTGCCTGCCAGGGTCACCAGGAACGGCTGCCACGTCTGCAGCCGGCTCGCCAGGAAATAGCCGGCGACGCCGCCGAGCGCCGTGATCGACCCGGCCATCGAAACCTTCAGTCGCGCCGGGCCACGACGGCCGCCTTCGCGCAGCACCACGAGGTCGCCCATGTGATGCGGGACTTCATGCACCAGGACCGAGATGGCCGCGACGATGCCAGCCCGAACGTCGGCGACCAGCGCGGACGCAATGAGCACCCCGTCGCCAAAGCCGTGGACGCCGTCGCCGATCAGCAGCGGCCATCCGGCGCCACGGTGACGGTGGTCGACAGGGTGAGGCTCGCGATGCCGCAGTGCGACCTTGCTCAGCAGAAAGAAGAAGACGAGGCCGACGAGCAGGGTCAGGAACAGCGCTTGAACATCGACCTTGCTCTCGAACGCTTCGGGCAGCAGGTGCGTGAATGCCGTCGCCAGGAGCGTGCCCGTCGCCAGGCTGAGCAGACGCTGTTGCGCGTCGCTGTCGTCATGACCGGCCGACCGGGTGCGCACCGTCAACAGGTCCGCCACCCAGACGCTACCGACTCCCGCCCCTAACGTGGCGACGATGATGATCATTAACGGCATAACGCTCGGGCAAGGTGAGAAGAAACGGGATCGAAGGACGGTACGGACGGGCCGTCGCCCGGACGCACGACGCGCGAGGCGATTGCCATCGGAACGGCCGGGCGATCGGCGCATCGTCATTCGTATACTATAGTGGAGTATAGATAATTGAAATAGCCTTGCGCAAATTCTGTTCGCTGTCGATGCCGGCGTGGTGCTGTTGCCGGGCGCCTCGTGGGGCTCCGCGCGGCCGGTCGCATGTCGAACGCATCCGGCGGGAAACGCGGGGCGTCGGGCTGCGGGCCGCATGGAGCGGATGATCTTCGCGGGCAACGCGGCATCGCGGCAGGTGTCATGAGCCATGGAAGCCTCTCGGCCCGTGAACGTGGCAAGGAGATCGATGTCTTGCAAAGCAACCGGACGTATTACGACGATCGCCGGACGGGTGTTGCGCGAGGTTCCGTTCCGGAGGCGGAGAAGCGACGATGCGTTTTCAGAAATTGTCCGACGAGATCAGGGGGGCATTAGTGCGACAAATACGGAATTCACTCAGCCGGTTTTTCAGGCGGCATCGAGTGGATGGCGTAAAGCGCACGCTTTCGATAAAAATCGCAGCTTGTGCGCAGCCGGTCAAACTGGAAAATTCTATGAAGAGATAGATTTTTTCTTTGAAAGACTTTCGTTATTTGTCGGAATTGGCCGGATCTGATAGCTTTGGGCGCAAGCTGCGATGGGCAGCGAGAAGCGCCTGTATCGGTGCGGCAACTTCTTCGGTATGAACCATCTCCAGTAGCGCGTTCGATGTCGTCGATTCGAGCCCGCGTCGGGTGGCAACGAATCCGACACTGGCCTGCGCGCCGGCTCCGCTCACGGCAAGCGCCTGAAGATGGGGGATCTGCCTGAGCCGGGCCGCGAGGGATTGCGGCAGCACCGTGGCGTATTTGCCCGACGTGACGTGGGCCACGAGCACTTCCAGCGAGTCCGTGCATATCGCTCTCGCGCATTGGGCGAGCTGAGTTTGCGCGCTCCGTGGAATGGCGGAGTCGAGCAGGCACAGCGGAAGTTGCGCGACGTGATTCCACGTTACGTTTCTCGGTTGCGGCTCGATGCTGGATTGGAAGGCGAAGATGCGTTCGCGATACAGCAGGTGCGTATCGAAATTTTCATCGACGAAATCCTCCAGATAGGCGAAGGCAATGTCGAGGGCGCCTTCCCTCAAACAAGTGGACAAGGTGATGGAATCGGCGGTCGTGATGGATTGTTCGAGCAGCGGGATCTTTTCGGCGAGGGCGACGCTCAGAATCGGCGCGACCGCGGACATGCCGGGGAGTACGCCGAGGCGGAACGGCCCTTCGATTCCACGGTGCAGCGCCGACAGCTCGCGCCGCAGCCCCTTGCAGTCCTCATGCATCTGTTGAGCCCATGCCAGTACCAGCGTCCCTTCCTTGGTGAGTCCGTCGTAGCGCTTGCCGTGATGCACGATCTGGGTGTCGAGGTCCTTCTCCAGCTGCTTGATGCCGGCGGAGAGGGTGGGCTGAGAGACGTTACAGCTTTGGGCGGCTCTACCGTAGTGACCTTCCCGGTTCAGGGCAATGAGGTATTCGAAGTTTCTGACGATCATGTGTTCCTCTTCTGATGATTCGGTCGAACCCGGTTCGGCAAACATAGCGCACGCCGAAGCCGGGCGCACCTCATGGGATTCCGCATGTGAGCATGCGAGCGCGAGCCGGAGCTTGCCTGTCATCTGCGTGCGGAGCAACGGTATGTGGAATGACGTCGCTTCCGCGGTGGCGTGCCGGAAGGTCGCATCCTGGTGTCGTGCCGGAGGGCGGGATGCCGTTGCGCATCGTGGCGATCGGATGTCGGCGGCAATTCGCCGGCGGCACGTCCGGTTTTGCTCCAGCCGCCGGGACGGCGGCGGGCAATGCCGCGCTCGCGCGGCCATCGGCGATCGATGTTCGGCCCGGCAAACGCGCTGAAGCGCCACCGGCCTGAAGCGGGGCGGCGCGGAGCGCATGCTTTCAATCGGCTTCAGATCGGCCGATTTGAAAGGATTGCATAGTAATTCGGCAGTGTGTGATGAAGCGAGTCGTCCAGACGGGTTCCGATCGCGAAGGCGAGCCGGGACGCCGTGCGTTCCGCATCGAACCGTCAGGATTCGTCGTGTTTTTCAATAGGCCGTACACGCTTGCATGGCGTGGGCTAACCAGGAGGACTGGCAATGTCAACCGGTGTCTTTATCCTTCACTCGAACTACACCCCGGGTGGGGATCAACCCGAAGCGATCGCGCGTCTGATATCCGGAATCGACGAAGGGGCGACCCATCAGACGCTGATGGGAATCACGGGCTCGGGAAAAACTTTTACGATCGCCAACATCATTCACCGCTTGAATCGACCAACCCTGATCCTGGCGCCGAATAAAACGCTGGCTGCACAGCTTTACGGGGAAATGAAGCAGTTCTTCCCTGAAAACGCCGTTGAATATTTCGTTTCCTATTACGACTATTTTCAGCCGGAAGTTTATATTCCCGGCAGCGACAGGTTCATTCAAAAAGACTCGGCGATCAATCAGCATCTCGAGAGATTGAGGCTGTCGACGACAAAGTCGTTGATCGAGCGTCGGGACGTGATCGTCGTGGCGTCGGTGTCGTCCATCTACGGCCTGGGCGATCCGGATGGATATCGCGCGCTGCAGATTCCGCTGTTGGACGGGGCGCAACTGCGACGGGACGAGCTGCTGCGCCGTCTGGAGCTGCTGCAGTACACGCGCTCGGAGCGCGCGCTCAAACGCGGGACGTACCGCGTGCGCGGCGACATGATCGATATTTTTCCCGCCGATTCGGAGTTCAGGGCGGTGAGGGTCGAACTGCCGGACGAGGTCGTCAAGTCGCTTTGCTGGACCGACCCCGCTACCGGGAAGCGGCTGGGTGACTTGAGAAACTATCTGGTTTCGCCGAAGACGCTTTTTGCCACGCCTCGCGACAAGATAGAGTCGGTGGCCGACAAGATACTTGCCGAAATGGAGGAGCGGGTCGACGCATTCAATCGCGACAACCGGCTGGTCGAGGCGGATCGCCTGTTCGAGAGGATCACGGGCGACGTCGAGATGATGCGGCAACTCGGCTACTGTTCCGGCATCGAAAATTACGCGTGCTACCTGAACGACCGCGAGGCCGGCCAGCCGCCGACCACGTTGCTCGACTACCTGCCCGCCGACGGGCTCCTGTTTGTCGACGAATCCCACGTGATGATCCCGCAGATCTCGGCAATGTCCCGGGGGGATCAGAGCCGCAAGGAGACATTGATCGACTACGGATTCCGGCTGCCTTCGGCAAAGAGCAATCGTCCGCTGAACTTCGAGGAGTTCGAGGCAATCAAGCCGCAGACGATCTTCGTGTCCGCCACGCCCGGGAATTACGAGCTGGAGGTCTCGAAAGACAGGGTCGCCAATCAGATCATCCGGCCGACGGGATTGCTCGACCCCGAGGTGGAGGTGCGGCCGTCGAAAGACAGCGTGCCGGATCTGCTCGAAGAAATCGGGCGGTGTGTCGGGGCGCGCAATCGCGTGCTGGTAACCGCATTGACGAAGAAGGCGGCCGAAGCGCTCCACGAGTTCATGTCGGAACGCGGCATTCGTTCTCGTTACATGCATTCGGACATCAAGACGCAGGAGCGGCTCGAGATCATCGATGGCCTGCGCGCCGGCGAATTCGACGTGTTGATCGGCGTGAGTCTCTTGCGCGAGGGGCTGGATATTCCGGAGGCATCGCTGGTGGCGGTGCTGGATGCCGATCATGCGGGCTTCTTGCGTTCAGCCCATGCGCTGATTCAAATGATCGGCCGGGTCGCGCGCAATACGGCCGGAAAGGCGATCCTGTACGCGGATGTCGTGACTCCGGCGATGACGGAGGCAATCGATGCGACGAGAGCGCGACGCGAGAAGCAGATGGCGTTCAACCGGGAGAACGGCGTGGTGCCCGTTTCGTCCGTCAGAAAGCTGGCGTCCGGGCAAGACGCCGAGATCGTCGGTCCTTCGATTCATTCGGCGGCCTTTTGCGAGAATTTATCGGTGCTTTGCCATCGAATTACCGCCAGGGAGGAGCAACTGCTGGAGTTCGCCGCCGCCGGAGACGAACAACGCGTGGAGGAGATTCGCCATCAACTGGACGGGCTGTATCGGCAGTTCATCTACATGTGAGTGCGACGATCCGGCGCGGCGCGGATGGCGGACGCCGGCGCTCCGGATACGCCGGCATTCTCGATCGCCACGCGATATCGCGCCGCGGTAGCTGGATCAGCCGCGACCGCCGGCCCGTGCGCCTTCAGGACCGGCGTCGGGCGCATCGTGTCGGTGCGACAGGTGTTCGACCAGCGCATCGATCGTGACGCGCAGCCGCGCGGTCATGCGCGTGGTCTTCGACCAGAGCACGTGGATGGGCAGCGGCGCGGGTTGCGCGTCGGGCAGGACGGCGAGGAGCCGCCCCGCGCGGATATCGTCTTCGACAAACCAGCCGGGCAGTTGCGCGAGCCCGAGCCCCGCCAGCGCCGCGTCCTTCACGGCCGCGACGTCGCTCAGGCGCAGGCGTGCGTGCCGCGACTGGCGCGCGCTTCGGCCCGCGTCGCCGGAGAACTGCCACGCGACCTCGGCGTCGCCGCGCAGGAGCGCGATGCGGCGGTGATGGTCGAGCGCTTCCCGCGACGATGGCGTGCCATGCCGATCGAGATACCCGGGCGCGGCGCACAGCCGTAACGCCTGTTCGCCCAACGGGCGCGCGACATGCGACGCGCTGTCCTCCAGCCGGCCGATGCGCACCGCGAGGTCGATGTTCTGCTCGACCAGATCGGCCGTGTTGCCGGAAAACAGGACGTCCAGATCGAGTGCCGGGTGACGCTCGGCAAGCGCGTTCAACACGGGCAACACGCGAATGCGTCCGTAGAGCACCGGCAGCGCGATGCGTACCCGGCCGGTCGGCGTCTGACGCCGCTCGGCCAGCGTGGATTCGGCCCGATCCAGTTCGGCCAGCGTGCGCAAGCAGGTCTCGTGATAGGCCTCGCCCTCGTCGGTCAGCGTCATGCGCCGCGTCGTGCGCTTGAACAGCCGCACGCCGAGGCGTTCCTCCAGTCGGGCCACGGCCTTGCCCACGCTGGACGGCGATTGCCCCATCCGGCGCGAGGCCACGCTGAAACTTCCGCACTCCACGGCCTGCACGAACGCGAGGATGCCGCGGAAGCGGTCGGTCGGCGGGATTGGCAATTTGATCGTCCCTGTCTCTTATCTTGATAAAGATTCTATCAATTGCGCCCTGGAAGTCTTGAATATGATTTTCTCCTTCATCGCGGCCCGGATGGCCGCGCTCACGAAAGGAGTGCCGTACCGTGCATCGTTCGCCGCGCCGCGCGCGCTGGCTGGCATTGGCCGGGGTCGCCATCGCCAGCTTCCTGGGCTGTATCGACTTCACGATCGTCAATACCGCCATTCCTGAAATCCGGTCGTCCTTCCATGCCGATATCGACCAGGTGCAATGGGTCGTCACGGCTTTCGTCATCGCGCTGTCGAGTTGCACCATTCCGGTGGGCCGGCTGGCCGATCGCCACGGCCGGCGCCGGGTGATGCTCGCGAGCATGGCGGGGTTCGGCGTCGCGTCGCTGGGGGCCGGGCTGGCGCCGGGGCTGGTCGCGCTGGTGATCTGGCGAGCCGTGCAGGGGCTGGCGTGCGCCGGGCTCTATACCGCGTCGGCCGCGCTGGTCGCGGCGATGTTTCCCGAGCAGGAGCGCGGCAGGGCGCTCGGGTTGCTGTTCAGCGTCAACGGGCTGGGGCTCGCGCTCGGCCCGGTCGCCGGCGGGCTGCTCGTCGACGCGCTGGGCTGGCGCTGGATCTTCCTCGTCAACGTACCGTTGATCGCCGCGAGTGTCGCGCTGTGCGCCGGCCGGCTGACGCAGGATGCGATCGCGGCGGTACGGGCGCGCGTCGACTGGACCGGTGTCGTCCTGCTGCTGCTGATCCTGCCCAGCGGCCTCGGCGCCGTGGTTCGCGGCGCGGAGCGCGGCTGGACGTCGCCGGCCACGCTGGGGCTGGCGTGCGTTGCCTTGCTCGCGGGTGCGGCGCTGGCCCGGGTCGAAAGGCGCACACCGGCTCCGTTGCTGCGGCTTGCGGCGTTCCGGCAGCGATCGTTCGTGCTGGCCGTTTGTGCGACGGCCGTGCTGGCCTTCTTCTACTGCGCGGCATTCCTGCTGATGCCGTTGTATCTCGGCGAACTGCGCGGGCAGGACAGCGCGGCGACGGGCTGGCTGCTGCTGCCCACGACCGCCGTCATGGCGATGGTTTCGCCGCTGGCGGGCCGTGGATGCGACCGCTTCGGCGCCGGACCGGTCATGGCGCTCGGATTCGCCGCGCTGCTGGTGTCGGCCGTGATGCAGTCGGCGTTCGGTGCGTCGACGGCCTGGTGGCGGGTGCTCGCCGCGTTCGCCTGCATGGGGTTCGGCTGGGGCTGCATTCTGGGGCCGTCCATGGCCGCGGCGCTGGCGGCCGTACCGGAAGCGCTGGCGGGCACGGCGCTCGGCCTGGCGACGACGGTGCACAACATCGGCGGATCGGTGGGCCTGGCCGCCGCAACCGCGTTGTACCGGTTCTCGGCCGCGCGCGGGGGCGCGTTTGTCTCGGGCTACCACGCGGTCATGCTGATGCTGGCAGGCGCGTGCATCGTGATGCTGTCGATACTGACGCTTGCGCGGCGCGCCCGGCGCGTGTCCGGGTCGGCGGTATGACACGGCGGCATTCGCGCGCTGCCGGGAGGGCCTGTTTTTCCCTGCCGCGCGTTGCGAGGCCGGGCGGATGCAGGGGATCGATGCCGGCCGTTTCCGGCTGAACGCCGCTCAATTCCACGGCGACGGCTGCGGGCGCGGGCAAGCGGCTTCAGTTCGATACGGCCGCTCGAATCGGTATCGGCATGCGGCGAGACGCTGATCGCCGATCGCTCAGGCCTCCGGCACGCGTGCTAAAGACGGTTCGTGTCGAACCGCTGGAGGAGCCGGTATCCGTCCGCCCAGTCGTCCAGGCGACTGGCGGCGTTCAGATGCCCCCGTGCGCCGACATCGAGGAACTCGCTGCCCCAGGCGTTCGCACAGGCCCGCGCATGACCGATTGCTGCGTAGGGATCGTCGTTGCTGGCGACCACGATGCTCGGAAATGGCAGCCCGACCGACGGTACGGGTGAAAATCCGATGCTGTCGGCGCGAGGAAAGGCCGGCGCCGTCGGATCGGGAACAGCCACGAGCAATGCCCCGGCTATCGCGACCGTGTTTCGCGCGGCCCAATGCACGACCGCGAGGCAGCCGAGACTATGAGCAACGACGATCGTATCGGGGCCGAGCGCCTCCGCCTCGCGTGCAATTGCCGCCACCCACTCGTCGCAGACGGCGTGATCCCAATCTTCGACTTGCATGCGGCGCCATTCCCCCGGCTTCGAGGTTTCCCAGATGCTTTGCCAGTGCGCTGCCCCCGAATTGCCGTGGCCAGGCACGATCAGAACGCGTCGATTCATGTGCGGTTTCCTCCAGAATTGAGTTCCCAGTGTAGGAGCCGAGCGCTTCTGCCAGAATGGCCAAACCAATGAAATCATCGTCGCATGGATCGGTATTCATGGAATTTGGAGGCGGTTGCGAATGAAACCCAAGCGAGTGGAACTGGACCGGCTTGACTGGCGCATTATCGAGGCGCTGCAGGTTCATGCGCGTGTGACCAACACCGAGCTGGGCAAACGGATCGGACTGTCGCAGCCGGCGGTCAGCGCCCGCATCAGGCGACTGGAAGAGCACGGTGTGATCGAGGGTTACTCGGCGAGGGTCAACGCCGGGCTCCTGGGGCGCGATATCTCCGCACTCGTCCGGATACAGACGACTCACGCGCAGATCGCGAGATGCCTGAAGGCCTTCGCAACGATGCCCGAGATCGTCGAGGCGCATCGCATCACGGGCGATGACTGCTTCATCGTCCGCGTGGTGGTTCAAAGAATGTGCGAACTGGAGAAAGCCATCGACGCGCTGGCCAGGTTCGGGCCGGTGACCACCTCGATCATCCTCGCGAGCTATCCGCCCAAGGCGATGGGCGAGATCACGTGAGGCATGGACAACGGGCCGATGGCGGCCCGGCCGTCTCGCGTTTCACTCGAATCCTCTCGTTGCCCGACGTCTCCCGAACCCGACAGGCCGGTTGACGAACGGCAACCGCGGCCGGTGCGCATGAACGCCGTGTCCGGCCAGGCGAGCCGCGTTATGCGCCGTCACGCACGGCCATCGCAAGCGGCATCATGGCCGGCGCGATGGACGCCAGCAGGCGCTCTTTCGAGACTCCGTCGCGGGCCTGGACGGAAATGCCGTGCAACTGGGTCGCATAGAAATCGGCCAGGGCCTTGACGTCGGCGCCGCGCGCGAGCTGTCCCTGCTCGGCCGCAAGCTGCAGGCGCTCGGCGATCGATTGCGTGCGTGCACGCCGATGTCCGGCGAGCCATTCCATGACGCTTTCGTTTTCGGCGGAATAGTTGGTGGCGGCGGAGACCACCATGCAGCCGTGCGGATGGCCGCGCCTCGTATAGGCGGCGACGGCATCGCGCAGCATCCGCTCGACGGCCGTGCGGACATCGGCCTCCCCGGCGAGCGCGCGATCGGCGAAGCCGCCATCGCCTTGCTCGTAGAGCGCCACGGCTTCATGGAACAGCGCCTCCTTGCTGCCGAACGCCGCGTAAATGCGCGCGGACGCAATGCCCATCGCTTCGACCAGGTCGGACATCGATGTGCCTTCGTAGCCGCGTCGCCAGAAAGCGAGCATGGCGCGCTTCAGCGCCATGTCGCGATCGAATTCTCTCGGTCGTCCCGCCATTTCCCTGTCGTCCGTGGTCACATCGTGGAGCGATTTTATCGCGCACCGTGTTGACACGGGCCGTTTCCTCGTCCTATTCTTTGTCGATCAACAAACAATAGGAGTCGGTCATGCGTACCCTCAAGGGCCCCAGTCTTCATCTGGCGCAGTTCGTCGGCGATACCGCGCCTTTCGACAACCTGCCCGATATCGCGCAATGGGCCGCCGGCCTCGGCTTCAAGGCATTGCAGATTCCCGCGTGGGATACGCGTCTGTTCGACGTGGCGACCGCCGCGGAGAGCCAGGACTACTGCGACGACGTGAAGGGCATGCTGGTCGAACACGGGCTGGAGATCAGCGAACTGACCACGCATATCTTCGGGCAACTGGTCGCCGTGCATCCGGCGTACGACGCCATGTGCGACAACTTCGCGCCCGAGGCCGTGCGCGGCAATCCGGCCGCGCGCACCGCATGGGCGCTGGAGCGGCTCGAGCTGTCGGCGCGCGCTTCACGCCGCCTGGGGCTCACCGACATGGGCACCTTCTCGGGCTCGTTCGCGTGGCCTTACCTGTTTCCGTTCCCGCAACGGCCCGCCGGCCTCATCGAGACGGCCTTCGACGAACTGGCGCGCCGCTGGCGGCCGATTCTCGACGTCTGCGATGAAAACGGCGTCAACCTCTGCTACGAGATTCACCCGAGCGAAGACCTGCACGACGGCGTCAGTTTCGAGCGCTTCCATGCGCTGGTCGGCGGGCACGCACGCTGCCGGATTCTGTTCGACCCCAGTCATTTCGTGCTGCAGCAACTGGACTATCTGGCGTACCTCGATATTTACCGCGAGCACATCCGCATGTTCCATGTGAAGGATGCCGAGTTCCTGCCATCGGGGCGCCAGGGCATCTACGGCGGCTACAGTTCGTGGCTGGAGCGCGCCGGCCGCTTCCGCTCGCTGGGCGACGGCCAGGTCGACTTCAAGGCGATTTTTTCTAAATTTGCTCAGTACAACTATGAAGGATGGGCCGCCCTCGAGTGGGAATGCTGCCTCAAGGATCCGGAGGACGGCGCGCGCGAAGGTGTCGCGTTCATCAACGACCACATCATCCGCGTGACGGAGCGCGTTTTCGACGATTTCGCCGGCGCCGCGGTCGATCAACGGCAAATCCACACGATGCTCGGCCTCGAATGAGCCGCTTTCTCCCACTGCCAGGAACCATCGACATGTCCGCTCAACTCGCGTCGCCGCCGGCCGACGCCAATGGCTTCACACATCAATACGTCCGGATCGACGGCCAGCGCATCCATTGCGTGACGGCCGGCGCGGGTACGCCCGTCCTGCTGATTCCGGGGTGGCCGCAAACCTGGTATGCGTGGCGCCACGTCATGCAGGCGCTCGCCGGGCACGGCTTCACGGCTGTCGCGGTCGATCCGCCGGGCACCGGCCATTCCGACCGGCCGCTGGCAGGCTACGACACGGGGCACACGGCGGCCACGCTGCATCGCGCGATGGCGCAGCTCGGCTTCGACGTCTACCAGGTGGCCGGTCACGACGTCGGCATGTGGGTGGCCTATGCGCTGGCGAGCGACCGCCCCGAGGCGGTGAAGGCGCTGGCGCTCACGGAGGCCGTGATTCCGGGGCTGGCGCCGGCGCCGTCGATCTTCGCGCCGCCGGAGGAGAACATCTTCCTGTGGCATTTCATGTTCAATCAGCTGGCCGACTTGCCCGAGACGCTGATCGCCGGGCGTGAACGCGCGTATCTGACGTTCATGTTCGACCGCTGGTCGTTCCGGCGCGACCGCGTGGCGGTCGACGTCTATATCGACGCGTATGCGGCGCCGGGCGGCTTGCGCGGCGGCTTTTCCTATTACCGCGCCATTCCGGAGACGATCCGCCAGAACCGGGAGCGGGCGCAGCGGAAGCTGGCGATGCCGGTGCTCGCCATCGGTGCCGAACATGCCACGGGCGACGCGCCGCTGGTCACCCTGCGCGACAACGCGACGGATCTGCAGGGCGCGATCGTTCCCGATTGCGGCCACTTCATCATGGAAGAAGCGCCGGATGCGTTCATCGGCCACCTGCTGCCGTTCCTGATGCGGACCCGCTGAACCTGCCGGCCGACGCGGGCCTCGCCGCGCCGTCGGAACGATTGGCCGGGGCGAATTGCCTGCGTCGCCGGGCGCGCGCAGTTCGTTTCAGCCCCCATGCAACGGCATCGCGCCTTCCAGGGCGGCCCCGTTGCCGGGGAACCGGCCTGTCGGGCATGGGCTCGCGGCGGGCGCGGCCCTACCCTACCTGCGCGCCTGAACCCGCCCGCGCAGGCACTTGAACCACAGCCGTACCGCGCCGACGCCGCCCGCCACCGGAATCCGCGGCAACAGGAACGGATCGTCGGACGCGTCGGCGCAACCGCGCCGGGTGGTCGTCGCGTTGCCGTAACCGGCATCCGCGACCTGGTCGCGCACACGCGGGTCGAGATCGCCGTACGGGTAGCAGAACGATTCGACGCGCTGGCCGCCCAGCGCTTCGAGCTGCCGCCTGGATTCGGCGATCTGGATTGCCGACACGTGCGCCGGCACGCGCGACAGCGCGACGTGATCGAGCGTATGCGAGCCGATCTCGTGGCCGTGATCGCGCCAGGCGAGCATGTCCTCGCGAGTCATCAGCGGCGAATGCGCGGTATCGGCTTCCGCATCCCAGTCGTTTTTCCCGCCGAAGCGGCCGGCGACGAAGTAGCAGGTCGCGGTGAACCCGAGTTCGTCCAGCACGGGCATCGCATGCGTCAGCACGTTGAGAAAACCGTCGTCGAACGAAATGCCGAAGACTTTCCCGCTGCGTTCGCCGCGCAGATACGGCTGCAGTTCGCGCACGCTCAGGCCGCGGTAGCCGAGCCGGCTGAACAGCGTCATCTGGCGGCGGAACGCGCCGGGTGCGACGCTCAGGCCGCGCAGCCGGTCGGGCGGCGGCGGCAGCGTGCGTATCTGGTGGTACATCAGGATCGGATAGCGCGCGGCGGACGGCAGCATGGGGCGATCGCGGGAACGGAGGGTTACGCGGCCTTGCGGAAAATCCGCAGGGTCTTGAAGTGGCCGGTTTCGACGAAATCGGCATTCGCCGCCCATCGCTCGATGACCGGTTCGGCCTTCCGGTAGGCCGACGAGCCCGTGTAGAACAGGAGGTGCCCTGCAGGCGCGGTATGGCGTGCGAACAGGTCGAGCACTTCGGCGTCGGTCTTCGCGCCGTAGCGGCTGTTCGTCTCGTCGCGGTACTCGCACAGATGGAACAGCGTGACGACGTCGAAGGCCGGCAGCAGGTCCGGATTGCTCGTATAGATGTCGCCGAAATACGCCAGATAGGTCTTGCCGACCTCCGGCCGCCGCGTGACGAGATCGACGTACGACCTGTATTCCTTCGGCGACGCGGTGACGCCGAACACGGTGTTGTTCAGGTGCGGTCGCGCGCATGCCACGCCGACATGGTGGTGGCCGCCGGTGCCGAAGTGATAGATGCGGATGCCGTTGAGGCGAGCGGATTCCAGCCATTCGACGAAGTGCACGTCGCACGGGCACTCCCCGATGCGCAGATCCCAGTACTTCTTCCAGACGTTCATTGCCGTCACACCGACCTCATGGATGTCACGCGGCGATACGGGTTGTGTCGAATCGAGTTCTGATAGACGGACAACGTCGCCTCGACGAACCGGTCGAACGAGAATTCGCGCTTGCCCTTCAGTTGCGCGCTGCGTCCCATCGCGTGGACGCAGCCGGGCTCGCGTGCGATCGCGCGCAGGATCGGCTCGATCGCTTCCGGCTCGCGCGGCGGGACGACCCAGCCGTCCACGCCCGGCTCGACGTTCTCGGGCAGCCCGCCCACGCGGGTCACGATCGCGGGGCAGCCGAGCGACATCGCCTCGCGGCACGCGTACGACAGGCTCTCGTGATACGACAGCACGAACGACACGTCGACGATCGAGAACGGCGTCCGCACGTCGTCGAGGCGGCCGGTGCAGGCGATGCGCGACGTCATGCCGTGCCGCGCGATCTGTTCGCGCTGCTCGCCGGACGGTTCCGCACCGACCAGCAGCACGCGAAACCGTTCGCGCTCGTGGTCGGGCAGGCGGCCCAGCGCCGCGATCAGGTCCATCCAGCCTTTTTCCGGCGCGGTGCCGGCGCTGCTGCCCAGGACGATCGCATCCGCGCCGGACGGCCCGAACAGGGCCGTCTTGCGGCGGCGAATCTCGTCGCTCGCCAGTCGTTCCGCGGCCGGCTGGCGCACGCCGTGCTTGATGACCGTGACGTTGCCGTACGGCGACCGGAACGCGAGCATGTCCGCCACGTAGTCGCTGACCGCGATGGTGTGGTCGGTTGCCAGCCGTGCGCGCAGCAGGTTGCCGAAGCTGTCGGCGCGATAGGTGTTGTGCTTGGTGAGCACGACCGCGGGCCGACGCCGGCACCCGAGCAGCGCCAGCATCACCTGCCGATGGTCGGCGGACCCGTTGACATGGATGACGTCGAAGCGCTCCGCGACGATCAGCTGGCGCAGCCGGACGATTTCCACGCACAGCCGGTTCCAGCGCGGCTTGAATTCCATGTCGAAGATGGTCACGCCGGGGCTGTCCGACAGGAGTCGCGACAGACGGCTGCCCTCCGGCGACGCGACGGTCACGCGGTGATGCCGGCTCATCGCCACGGCGAGATCGCGGACGTAGGTGTCCTGGCCGCCGCCGTAGTCGCCGTGGAAGTTCGTATACAGAATGTTCATCGCGATGCCGCCTTTGTCCGGTCGCCTGTTTGACAGGACTGCTTAAGATGAATGAATCGAGCTTTCGAGAGCCGTGCTTCCTGCCCGGAGCCGGGTTTCCGGTTCGGGATCGTGCATCGACGCCCGCGGAGGGCGGCAACGCGAATTATTTCCGAATATTACATACACATTACGTATCGTAGTGTCGAGGTCTGCGCATCTTTGTGAGAATGTGTCGCGATCGCTTGCGGTGTAGTTAGGTCTCGCAACGCCGCCGGAAGGGGCGGAGTTGGCCGGCGTCACCCGGGCAGGCTTGGGCCGGATCGCGACAAAACCGGCCTTTTCGACGGTAACCGGACGCAGATCAACCCGGCCGACTTTCAGATTTGAAAGCCGAAGTGCCATTTGCGTTAGAATGCCCCCCCTGTCCGCCCTGGCGATCGCCGAAGGCGGACTTGTCGCACCCAGGGAGACGTGGGTTCCGCTTCGGAGCCGGGCGCGAATGATGTGCCAGCCGTTAGCAACATAAGCTTTGTGATTTGGATTACTAATGAAAAAGAAGCACAACATCACCAAGTACATCGTTGTCGCGATGATGCTTGGTATCGCCGTGGGTTACGCCTGTCATAGCGCGTTTCCCGATCCGAAAATGGCGAAGGAAGTCGCCGGTTACGTGTCGTTGCTGTCCGACGTGTTCCTGCGCCTGATCAAGATGATCATCGCGCCGCTGGTATTCGCGACCCTGACCGTCGGCATTGCGCAGATGGGCGACGGCAGTGCCGTGGGCCGGGTCGGCGTCAAGGCGTTCGGCTGGTTCTTCATCGCGTCGTTCACGTCGTTGCTGCTCGGTCTGCTGACCGCGACGATCCTGCAGCCGGGCAGCCACCTGAGCCTGCCGTTGCCGGCCTCCGATGCGGCCCTCAACCTGAAGACGGGCGCCTTCACGCTGAAGGACTTCGTGGTCCACCTGGTGCCGAAGTCGATCGCCGAAGCGATGGCGAACAACGAAATCCTGCAGATCGTCGTGTTCTCGATCTTCTTCGGCACGGCGCTGTCCGCGCTCGGCGAGGCGGGCAAGCGCCTGACCGGCGTGATCGACGATCTCGCGCAGGTGATGCTGAAGGTGACGAGCGCGGTGATGTGGTTCGCGCCCGTCGCGGTGTTCGCCGCGCTGGCGTCGACGATCACGACGGAAGGGCTCGGCATCCTGCTCACGTTCGCGAAGTTCATGGCGAGCTTCTATCTGGCGCTGGCGCTGCTGTGGGGCGTGCTGACGCTCGCGGGCGTGACGTTCCTCGGCAAGCGCGCGTTCACGCTGATCAAGCTGATCCGCGAGCCGTTCCTGCTGTCGTTCGCGACGGCGAGCTCCGAGGCCGCGTATCCGAAGCTGCTGGACGCGCTCGACCGCTTCGGCGTGAACCGCAAGATCTCGAGCTTCGTGCTGCCGATCGGGTATTCGTTCAACCTCGACGGCTCGATGATGTACTGCACGTTCGCGGTGCTGTTCATCGCGCAGGTGTACGGCATTCATCTGCCGCTGGGCACGCAGATCACGATGCTGCTGATGCTGATGGTGACGTCGAAGGGGATGGCGGGCGTGCCGCGCGCATCGCTGGTCGTGATCGCGGCGACGCTCAACCAGTTCAACATGCCCGAAGCCGGGTTGCTGCTGATCATGGGCGTCGACATGTTCCTCGACATGGGGCGCTCGGCCACCAACGCCGTCGGCAACTCGATCGCGGCCGCCGTGGTCGCGAAGTGGGAAGGTCAGCTCGACGCGCCGCGCGACGACGATCCGGACGGCGGACGCGCGATGCCCGTGAAGGCGCCGGAGACATCCGCATCGGCATGATGCGCGGCAGCGCGGCGCTCGCCGCGCGTGGCCTGTTTCACGGTTACTGACGGTCGCCGGCCTGGATTCGACGAGGATCCAGGCCGGCGCTTCGTTTGGCGCAACGATTTCGCCATCTCTCCGCCACACTTGTCCGGATTCACCGGAACAGCCGCGTGGCGTTTCAATCCTTCGTCGCCGAACCGGCGGCGATTGCCTTGCTCGCCAGGCGCCAGCCTGACGCCTCCTTCTCCGTCAGGCGCATCGCTGCCTTCGCTGCCTTCGCTTGCGCACTGTCGCATCCGCCGTCGGCGTGTGTCGCCGCTCGGGGCCGCGCGACGACGTCCCGACGTCCCGACGCGGAAACGCGGTTCCGGGCAGAATGACGACGGCGTCCGCAGACGCCGCCGGCAGCCCTTGACGACGAACCGGACCGACCGAACGGTCGCACCGCCGCGTCGCAGCGCCGGCGAACCCGCGCGGCACTCGCTGCCGCGCTTTTCAAGTCCGAAGTGACGAAACGACGAAGATGAACAAGACACCGAAACGCCTGTTGCTGATCGCCGCGCTGGCCGGCGCATTGAGCGGTCCCGTCCTTGCCGAGACGGCGGCGACCGTTGCAACGGTCAACGGCACGCCGATCACGCAGGCCGACGTCGATACGTTGCTGCGCGCGTCCGGGCAGCCCGATTCGCCGCAGGTCCGCCAGGCGATCAAGAATCAGCTGATCACGCGCGTGCTGGTGCAGCAGGCCGCCGAGAAGGCGAACTATGGCGACAAGCCCGAGGTCAAGGCGGCGGTGCAGCAGGCGAAAACTAATGCCGAGGTGCAGCTTTACCTGCGCGAGAACGTGAAGCCCGAGCCGGTGACCGACGAGCAGGTCAAGGCGCGCTACGACGAAATCGTCGCGGCGCTCGGCAAGAGCGAGTACAAGCCGCGCGTGATCGTCGTCAATGATCCGTTGACGGCAGCGACGGTGCTGAGCGAACTGAAGGCGGGCAAATCGTTCGACGGGCTCGCGCGCCAGTACAGCCTGGCGCCGAGCCGCGATGCGGGCGGCGAACTGCCGTGGGTGAGCTTCAACACGCCGGCGGTGGAGGGCAAGACGTCCGGCTTGCCGCTGCCGGTCGCGCAGGCGCTCGAGAAGCTGGCGGTCGGCGCGACGACGAAGGATTCGATTCCGGTCGACGGCGTGCGGGCCATCGTGAAGCTGGATGCGAAGCGGCCGACGCAGGTGCCGGGCTTCGCGACCGCGAAGCCGGCGCTTCAGCAGCAACTGCAGGCGGCTGCGATCGAGAAGGCGAGTGCGCAGATGATCGGCAACCTGATGAAGGGCGCGAAGATCACGCAGTGATGCGGCGGCCCCGCGCGCCGGGCGTCAGGCGTCAGGCGTCAGGCGTCAGGCGCGCCAGATCATGCTCGTGCTCGTGTCGGCCTCCGATGCGACGCGAAAGCCGAGCCGCTCGTAGAGCCGCCGCGCCGGGTTGCCGTGCACCACGCTGAGCGATACGGGCACGTTCGCGCGCGCCGCGTCGTCCAGCAGCACCTGCAGCAGGGATTCGCCGATGCCCCGGCCCTGGTGCGCGGGGAGGATCTGGATCTGGTGAACGTGCCATTCGCCGGCGGCGCGCGTCACCTTCAGCAAGCCGATGGGAGCGGCGCCTTCGCAGACGATCATCGCATCGTCGAAGTGCGCTTCGATGCGCCGGGTGTGCGCTTCGTCGTCGGTTGGCGAGCCGACCCGCTGCAGGTGCGCGGTCATCGTGAGCCGGCGCAGGGTCAGCAGGAAGGGCAGGTCGGCCTGGCAGGCGGTACGCAGATGGATTGCCGGTTTCATGATGGGCGGGAGCCTGGGTTGAGCGTCTGGATGCCGACGCGGATCAAAGGCCGGGCAACTGAATCTGCAGGCCGGCCGGGCGATGCTCGAGGACATCCGTGACTTCGTATTCGGTTTTTGCCCCGTCCGAAGTTTGCCACTGCTGCATTCGGACATTGCAGACCAGTACGTCGCCCTTGCTGAAGCTGATCTGACTGTTGTTTACGCGCGACAGGAAGCGGGTATCCGTGATCGCCGCGTGAATCGTCGACGTGCCGTCGTACAGCCGCCACTTGTTGTCGTCCTTGAACGCGAGCGACACGATCGAGAAGGCCATCTTCCGATGCTCGTCGAGGATGAGCGCGTCGGCCTGTTCGGGCGCGTGAAACCACGCAATCTCGCTGCGGGAGACTGTTTCGAATATCTCCGTGTCGGTGCCGGCCGCAAACGTCGCGATGCCTTCGCGCGCGAGCGGCGCCAGGACTTGCGCGGTTGCGTTGCGCACGCGGATGTCGCGCAGCAGGGTGAGGACGGCCAGGTCGATTTCGAGTGCGTCGCCGTCGACGTGCAGCACCGCGGTGCGATCCTGTATCCGCACTTGCCGGATCGTGCGCCCGCGCAACCATTTGAGGACGGCGAAGAGCCCCTTTCTCGCCGTCGGCGGGGCGATGCCGAGCGCGGTCAGGATCGTGATCGCATTGGCGAGCGCCGTGCCGTCGTGGCCGCTCAGCATGTCGCGCATGCGGCCGAGCAACGAGGTCGCGAGCGTGAAATCGATACCGAAACTGCCGGTCTGGAAGCTGCCGCGCACGTTGACCTGCGGCCGCACCCGATCGCCGCACAGCGCCCGGGTCGCGGCGTCGAGCAAATCGCCGATCGCGAGCAGTGCGGGTGCAAGTTCGCGCACGTCCATCTCGGACGCTTCGAGCGCGGGCCCGTCGTACGTGACGCGAAATCGGCTCATGGCGTCGAAGAGGCCGGGACTGTTGCCATTGCGTGCGGTCATGCGACGTGTTGGCTGGAGACGTGGACGATACCCGAAACGTGTGCTTTCGAATGCCTTTCATGCCAGGCGCAATCGACCGGCCGCGCGGGATTTTGCGCCATCCGGCCAAGGCGACGCGCTGACGTGTCCCGACAGCGCCTGGAAAATCACGAACTTTTCCGATATGTTCCCGGTCACAACCGCCGGCTTGCGGCCGCGCCGGTGCGGTGAACGCGTTTCCGGCTTCCGGGATGCCGCGGCCTGCCTCAGTCGGCCTATCATTCGCACATCGCGCACCTGCGGGCCGCAGGCGCAGCACACAGGGATTCTCGATGGACATCAAACGATCGCGGCCGGGCCTCGTCGTCGCGCTGCTCTGGGCGGCGCTGTATCTCGCGACCGGCTACATCTCGCACCTGTTCAACGGCCCCGTCCGGTTGGCGGGCTACATCTGGCTGCCGGCCGGCGTGACTGTCGGCGCATTCATGCTGCGGCCGGTGCGCGAATGGCCGGCGCTGGCGGGCGCATTCCTGCTCGGGCAGCTCGCGCTGTCCGGCATCGAACAGGGCAGCCTCGTGAACGCGGTGCTGTTCACGGTTGACGAAGTCGGCGCGGCCGCGCTCGCGGTCTGGCTCGTGCAGCGCGTGCGATTCTCGCTCGAAGGGCTGTATTTCCTGCGCTCGGTGATCCTTGCCGGGCTGATCGCGGGCGTCGTCGGCGCGATCGGCGGCGCGGCGTGGTACACGGTGGTCAAGGGCGCGCCGTTCCTCGACGTGTGGTCGGTGTGGGCCGCGTGCGATTTCGTCGGCGTGCTGCTGATCACGCCGGTGCTCGCGTCGTGGTCGCGTTTTCGCGCGCACCGCTCGGGCGACCACGAGCGCTTCGACATCGTGCTCGGCGTCGTCGGGTTCGTGCTGGTCGCGATCATTGCGCTCGTGATCTTCGACGGCGACACGTCGCAGAAATTCGGGACGGGCGCCGGCTTCGCCCTGACCTACGTGCCGCTGTTCCTGACCGTCGCGGTGACGTTGCTGCTCGGCGGCCGCGCGGGCTCGTCGTCGGTGCTGGTGCTCGCGCTGATCGTGATCAGGCAGACCGCGCAGGGTGACGGCCCGTTCTCGTCGTTCCACGAGCACTACGGCAACGCGTTGCTCGAGGCGCAGCTCTACCTGGCGGTCACCTCGCTGCTGGTGCTGGCCGTGAGCACGCTGAAGACGACGCGCGAACGCGTGCACGAGCACGCGGCGGTGCTGCAGAACAACATGGAACTCGCGCTCGCGAGCGCCGGCCAGATCGCGTACGTGCTCGATCCGGCGTCGGGCCGGATCGAGTGGAGCGGCGACGTCGAGCGCGTGTTCGGCGTCGGCGTGGCCGCGGCGCAGATCGCGAGCGTGCCGCTCGTGCTCGAACGCGTGCGGCCGGGCGACCGCGAGGCCCTGCGCGACTACTGGAATGCGGAGATCGCGGGCGAGGATCGCGCCTCGCTGTCGCTGCGCGTCGTGCAGCGCGACGGCGGCACGCAGGCGATCACCGATCACGGTGCGCCGCTGCTCGATTCGAACGTCGACGTGACGGTGGTCGCGGGCGTCTGGCAGATCGAGCGTGTATGGCCGGCGGACGAATGAGCGGGGACGCGCGATGACGGGCCGCACGGCCGTGCTGCTGATCCACGGGCTCGGCGGCACGCAATACGATCTCGGTTCGCTGCACAAGGCGATGCGGCGTGCGGGCGGCGATACGCACATGATCACGCTGCCGGGGCACGGCACGCGCCCCGAGGATCTGGTCGGCGTGCGCGCGGAGGCGTGGCTCGACGCGGTGACCGAGCAGTATCGCGCGCTGGCGAGCGAGTACGACACGCTGCATGTCGTGGGCATGTGCATGGGCGCGCTGGTCGCGCTGCTGCTGTGCCACCGCGTGCAGCATGCGCGCGGCCGGCTCGCGTTGCTGGCCACGCCGGTGTTCATCGACGGCTGGTCGACGCCGTGGTATCGGGCGTTGCGGCACGTGCTGTATCGCGTGCCGGGCGTCGCGGAACGGATGCGCGTCGAGGAGGGCGATCCGTTCGGCATCAAGAACGCGACGATCCGCGCGATCGTGAAGAAGAAGTTCGAACGGGAGGACAGTTTTCACTATGCGTGGGTGCCGCTCGCGTGCGTGCGGCAGGTCGACCGGATGCGCGACTGGGCGCTCGAGGCCGCGGCCGGCACGGGTTGCCCGACGCTCGTGCTGCACGCGCGCGAGGACGAACTGACGAGCCTGCGCTCGGCCGATTTCCTGCTCGAGAAAATGCCCGACGCGCGCGGGATCGTGCTGGAGAACAGCTATCACATGATCTGTGCCGACAACGATCGCGACGACGTCGCGCGGCACGTGCTCGAATTCTTCGGGTTCGATCCGCTGCATGCGGTGAGTCCGGCGATGGCGCGCAGGATGGGGCGGCCGCAGTCGTGAGGGACGGGGCGGTGGCGAGGTTGAGGCCATGATGACGCACCCGGTGGTCCCGAGCGACGCCCGGCCGGCGGGATCATGAACCGGCTCGAAGCACTTCCGTCATGACGGACATGACGGAAGTGGCGGCGAACCTGCCGGACAGAACCGCGTGCGGCAAGATCCCGGATCGCGGCGCGGTCAGTCGTACTCGATACGGGAAGCGAAGGACGGGTATTGCCGCGCCATGTCCTGCAGGCAGTCGTTCATCAGCTTCGCGTCGTGGGGAAAGCGGCGTTCGAATTCATGCCAACCGTTCAGCCGGAGCACGTGCGGCATCTCGACGAGCGCGGTAATCGCATCCCAGAACGCATTCCAGTTACTGCCGTACCAGCCCGGGAAACCCAGTTTCTCCATCAGCCGTCCGTGCATCTGGGCGGTTGATTCGATATCGCCCAATTCAATTTCCACCAGCGTGTTGCGTGTCATCAGGATCTCCGACGGATCGGCTGCGCAATACACGTATCCGGATCCACGCGAAGCATGATAACGCGCGGTCAACGGCGGGCCGGCCGTCGTTCGGCCTGCCCGCGAAACGGCGTCGTCCTGGCGTCACGTCCGGCGACACGCAGCGAATCCGGCCATGGCGCGCCGGTTGCAGCAGCGCGCTCCGTGACGGCGACGCACCCGTGCCGCTTCGGACGTCAGGTCGGGCCGACGGCCTGCACCGTATCCGGCCGCCGGGCGATCCGCTCGCGGATTTCCGGCGCGGCCAGGCACGTGGCCACGGCTTCGTAGCCGGGTGCGCCCGGGTAGGGCGCCACGCGCGAAGGCGGGCTGTGATTGGCCGGGCACAGGATGATCGATTCGTCCGGGCCGACGGCCGACAGATCGAGGATCGACGACGAGCGCGTGAGCAGGAACAACGGCCGCGCGCCGGCGGCGGCGCGTTCGCGCAGCAGGGCAATCAGTGCCTGCTGCGTGGGCTGGTCGAGATCCTGCTCGATCATGTCGACGACCAGCGCGCGCGGGCCGTCGGCTTCCAGGCTGGCGAGCAGCGCGGTCAACGCCGCCGACGGCGTCGCGCCCCGGCCGGCGAGCGATGCCGACACGCGGTCGACGCGCGACTTCAGCGCGGGATCGGCACGCAGCGCGTCGCGGGCCGCCGCGCCGTCGCATTCCAGCCGGTCGAGGCCGACGAACGCCGCGCCGGGCAGCGCCTCGGCCAACCGGAGCGCCAGCCGTGTCTTGCCGCTGCCCAGCGAACCGATGATGTAGTTCAACGGACGGATATCGCGACACTCGAACCACTCGCCGCCCCACGGCCACGGCAGGCTGAACGCGACGCCGGCGCCGCCGTCGTCGAGCAGCCGCGTCAGTTCGCCGTCGGCCGGCATCCGGCCGCGCGCCAGGCCGGCACGGATCGCACGCAGCTTGTCGACCTTGCGCACGAGATCCCGGATGCCATGGTCGAGCGCCGCTTCGTGAGCGGCCAGTGCATCGTCGAGGCTGCGCGCGTCGCCGTCGAGCACGCTTGCTACCTGCGCGAGACCGAGGCCGAGCGCGCGCAGCGCCGCGATGTCGGCCGCGCGCGCGAGGTCGTCCGGGCCGTAGGCGCGGTATCCGGCCGGCGTGCGCGCCGGCGTGACGAGGCCGTGCCGCTCGTACAGCCGCAGCGCCTTGATCGAGACGCCGAGCCGGGCGGCGGCGGCCGATGCGTTCAAACGGGGCGTGGACGTGCTCATCCGTCACCTCTCTCTACGGTCGATTCGTGACGACCAGCATAAAGGCGATCCCAAGGGCCGGGTCAAGCACGAGCGTGCGTGAACGGACGAAGCCGTGGCTGCGCCGCTTGTCAGCCGAGGGACGCGAATCCGTCGCGCTGCGCACGAGTGGGCCGGCCACCCGGCCGCAGTGGAATCGGGTGCGACCGTTGCGGTGGCGGTTGGCTTGCCGCTGGCGGTCGATGCAGGCGGTTGTCAGGCGACGGACGCGAACCCGCCACGCTGCGCACGAGGGGGCTGGCCACCCAGCCACCCGGCCGCGGTGGAATCGGGTGCGACCGTTGCGGTGGCGGTCGGCTTGCCGCTGGCGATCGATGCAGGCGGTTGTCAGCCGACGGACGCAAGCCCGCGGCGTCGCGCACGAGCGGGCCGGGCCGGCCACCCGGCGGCCCGGCCGCAGCGAAATCGGGCGCGACCGTCGCGGTGACGGTCGGCTTGCCGCCGCCGGCGATCGAGCCGGGCGGCGTTATCCGCGTGCGGCCCGCTGCAACGCATCCGGCGTGATCCGGTAGACCCGCAGCGCGTTGTCGTGCCAGATCGCGCGGCGCGCCGCCTCGTCGAGATGCGTCATTGCGCGCGCAAACGTACGCAGCAGCACGGGATACGTCACGCGCAGCCCGGCCACCGGGAAGTTGCTCGCGAACAGGCAGCGCTGCCAGCCGAAGATCGCGATCGTGTCGCGGATGATCCGCGCGTTGTCCGCGTCGTTCCACACCGCGTCGCGCAGGCCGAGTTCGGAAATCTTCACGGCAACGCGCGGCGATGCGGCGAGCGCTTCCATGCCGCTGCGCCATTGCGCCAGCCCCGCTTCCGAGCGGTCCCACGGCAGTCCCGCATGTTCGAGCACGACGTCGACCGCGGGGGCCTCGGCGAGCAGCGCGGCCGCGTCGCCGAGATGCCAGAACGGCACGCGCAGATCCCAGCTCAGGCCATGCTCGGCGAGGCGCGCCAGCGCGACCGGCCAGCGCGGATCGCGCAGCGTGCCCGGCCCGTCGACGCGCGCATCCGGCGCGGCCGCGGTGCGCGGCTTGAAGCGCACGCCGCGCACCAGCGGCCATGCGGCCTGTTCGGCGAGCCGTTCGTCCGCGTCGCCGGCCAGCAGGTCGACCCACGCGACCACGGCCGACGGCAGCCCGTGCATTTCCGCGACCTCGTGCAGCCAGCGCGTTTCCGCCAGCGCCTCGTCGCGCGCGCGTTCGGCCTCGACGTGCACGCTGGCGACGATCGGCGCACCTTGCGCCGCATGCCGGAACGCGGCCACGTCGAAATCGCGGCACAGCGCCGCGTAGTCGCCGAACATGAAGCGCGCCGGATCGTATTGCGCCTGCAGCCACGGATAGTGCGCGCCCGCATCGAGCCGCCACAGATGGTGATGCGCATCGACGAGCGCATCGGGCAGGCCGTCCGCCGGCGAACCGTCGCGCATGTCAGCGCGCTCCGGCGAGCACGTACGACGCATCGGGTTCGCGCAGCGTCGCGAGCGCGCCGACGAAGCGCCAGGTGTCGAGATCGAGTTCGCGCACGTAGTCGTCCTGGAACGACACGTACGCGACGCGCCGCGACGGATGGAACGACAGCGCGGTCGGGTTCGCGGGCAGCGCGATGCGCTCGATCTCCTCGAGCTGGCGCGCGTCGAACACGGAGATCGACCGTTCGCCCGAATTGGTCAGCAGCAGCAGGTCGCGGCCGTCCGGCGCGCTCGTCCGGTAGATGCGGTTCGGATCGCTGCGCGTCTTGACGCGGCGGCCGCAGGTCATCGTCTCCGTGTCGATCTCGACCAGCGTGTCGTCGCCGCGATTCGCGACGAACAGCGTGCGCTCGTCGCCCGACAGCGCATTGCCTTCGGGGCGCGGGCCGGGCATCACCGCGCGCGGCGCGACCGTCGCGTCGCGCGGATGGAACTGCGTGACCGTGTTCGACAGCAGGTGCACGCCGTACGCGCGGCTCGCGTCGCGCGTGAGCGTGACGAGGTGCGTCTTCACGCCGCCGGACGGCACGGCCATGTTCGGCACGGGCTGGCGGGTCGGCTCGTCGAACACGAGCAGCATGTCGTGCGCCTCGCTCATCGCATACAGCCGGCCGTCGCGGTCGGTCGCCATCCCGTGCGGCCGGTAGTACGGCCACAGGTCGAGCATGCGCGTGTGGGTGCGGGCGACGAGGTCGATCTCGGCGATGCGGTGATCGCCTTCATGGCCGCGCGACCACGCGGTCTCGATCCCGAAGATGCCGACGTACGCGTAGCGCTCGTTCACGTCGACGGTGAACTCGTGCGGGAAGTTCGGCAGCACGACGTGCTTGAGCGCGGTTTTCGTGTCGAGGTCGTAGAAGCTGAAGGTATGGGCGCATTTCTGCACCAGCAGCAGGATGTCGTTCATGGTGTGTCTCCGTCGTTTCGTTCGCAGGCCGTATCGGGTGTCAGTGCTCGCAGCGCTTCGGCAGCGTCAGCGCGAGCAGGCCGGCCACCGCGAGCGTGACGGCGAGGCTGTACACGCCGGCCGCCGCGCTCACGTGCTGGGTCAGTACGCCGACCGCATACGGGCCGCAGAAGCCGCCGAGATTGCCGAGCGCGTTGATCAGGCCGCGCGCGCTGCCGGCCGTCTCGACGCTGCAGAGCTTCGGCGGAATCGCCCAGAACACGCCGGCGGCCGCTTGCAGGAAGAAGCCGCAGCCGATCAGGAACGTGAACGACACGGCCATCGACGCATGCGTGAGCACCGACAGCGCGAGGCACGCGGCGAAACCGACGAGCGGCAGCAGCACGAACAGGCGGCGCTTGCCGGTTCGGTCAGACAAATACGACGTGACGAACATCCCGATCACCATCGCGACATACGGCAGCATCGCGAGCAGGCCGATCCTGCCCATCCCGCCGTGCGTGAGATTCTTCAGCAGCGTCGGCAGCCACATCGTATAGCCGTAGATGCCGACCTGATAGCAGAAGTTGATCGCGATGAGCAGCCAGATCGTCGGGTTGCGCAGCAGCGCGCCGAACGAGCCGGCGGCCGGCGCGCCGGCCGCGCGCTTGCGCTCCTGCTCGTCGCGCAGCGCGTCGAGGATGTACGCCTTTTCGCGCGGCGACACCCAGCGCGCGGTCTCCGGGCCGTCGTCGGCGAACAGCAGCCACACGGCCAGGCACAGCAGCGACAGCGCGCCCGCGCTGAAGAACAGGTGATGCCAGTCGTACGCGGCGAGGATGAAGCCGGACAGCGGTGCGGTGATCATGCCGGCGAGCGGCACGAACATGATGACCATCGCATTCGCGCGGCCGCGTTCGCGGTCGGGAAACCAGCGGCTGACCATCGTCAGCACGACGGGCAGCATGCCGCCCTCGGCCACGCCGAGCAGGAAGCGCAGCGTCAGCAGTTGCCAGGTGTGCGTGACGAGCCCGGTCAGCACCGACAGCACGGCCCAGCTCACGAGCGACCACGCGATGAAGGTCTTGCCGCTGCCGAGCGCCGCGCGCCGGCCGCCGGGAATCTGCAGGAACAGGTAGCCGAAGAAGAAGATGCCGCCCGCGAGCCCGGCCATCGTCGCGTCCATGCCGAGATCGGCGTTCATCCCGCCGGGCATCGCGAACGCGATGTTCACGCGGTCCATGTAGGAAATGATGCAGGCGAGCAGCAGCGGCGGGATCACGCGCAGCCAGCGGCGGCGCGGAACGGCTTCGCCGACGTCGTATGCCGGGGTGGCCGGGGTCAACAGGGTCATGGTGTCTCCGATCGGGTTGGTGGGCGGCGGCGGTCTTCTGACGGACCGCCGTCACGCCTTGACGCGCCGGCATCGCGCCGGCCGTCGTTGCGCGACGCCGCGGCGTCGCGACATCGCACGGGTGAACCTGTGTCTAGCGCCCCCAGCGCAGCACGAGCGGATCGAGACGCCGCGCCGTGTCGAGCAGGCCGGCGCGCACCTGCGGATGCAGTTCGGGCCACGGCGAGCGCGGCCGGTCGCACGCGATCACGCCGCCTTCCCGCATCAGCGCCTTCGCGGTCAGGAAGCCCGACTGGCGGTTCTCGTAGTTGATGAGCGGCAGCCAGCGCGCGTACTGCGCGTACGCTTCGTCGCGGCGCCCGGCGAAATACGCGTCGGTGATCCGGCGGATTCCGTCCGGATAGCCGCCGCCCGTCATCGCGCCGGTTGCGCCGGCATCGAGGTCGGCGAGCAGCGTGATGCCTTCCTCGCCGTCCCACGGCCCCTCGATCGCGGCGCCGCCGAGCGCGATCAGCTCGCGCAGCTTCGACGCGGCGCCGGCCGTCTCGATCTTGAAGTACGACACGGCGTCGATCTCGCGCGCGAGCGTCGCGAGCAGCGACGCGGGCAGTGCGACGCCGCTCGCGGGCGCGTCCTGGATCATCAGCGGAATGTCGAGGCCGTCGGCGACTTCGCGGAAGAACGCCCGCACCTGCGCGTCGGGCACGCGGAACGTCGCGCCGTGGTACGGCGGCATCACCATCACCATCGCCGCGCCGAGCGCCTGCGCGCGCCGGTTGCGTTCCGCGCAGATCCGCGCGCTGAAGTGCGACGTCGTGACGATCACGGGCACGCGGCCCGCGACATGCTCGAGCGTGGTGCGCGTGATCAGGTCGCGTTCGTCGTCGCCGAGCGCGAACTGCTCCGAATAGTTCGCGTGGATGCAGATGCCGTGCGAACCGGCGTCGATCATGAAGTCGAGACAGCGGCGCTGGCCGTCGAGATCGAGCGCGCCGTGCGCATCGAAGATGGTCGGCGCGACCGGAAAGACGCCCTGGTAGCGTGCGTTCATGATCGGCCTCACTCGACGATGTCGAACTGGTCGAGGTACTCGGTCTTCAGCGTGAGGCCGAGGCCCGGCACGTCGTCGCGCAGTTGCAGGAAGCCGTGCTCGGCCACCGGCTCGCCGTCGAAGATGTAATAGAACAGCTCGTTGCCGACCTCGACGTCGAACATCGGGAAGTACTCGCTCATCGGCGACGCGAGCGTGCTCATCGTCAGGTGATAGTTGTGCATCTGGCCCGCGTGCGGAATCACCGGCACGCTGTACGCCTCGCACAGCGCGTTGATCTTGTGCGCCATCGTGATCCCGCCGACGCGGTTCGTGTCGTATTGCACGACCGACACGGCCTTGCGGTCGAGCAGTTGCTTGAAGCCGTACAGCGAGAATTCGTGTTCGCCGCCCGAGATCGGGATGCGCGTCAGGCGGTTCAGCTCCGCGTAGCCGTCGATGTCGTCGGCGATCACCGGTTCCTCGAGCCAGCGCGGCTGGTACTTCTCCAGCTTAGGCAGGATGCGCTTCGCATATTCGAGGTTCCAGCCCATGTAGCACTCGAGCATCAGGTCGTTGTCGTAGCCGATCACCTCGCGGATCGCCGCGACCGATTTCAGGTTCTCGGTCACGCCCTGCTGCCCGTGCGCGGGGCCGTAGCCGAAGCGCATCTTGAAGGCGCGGAAGCCTTCCTTCAGGTACTGCTGCGCCTCGTCCTGCATCGCCTTCAGGTCGGTGCGGTAGAGCTTCGAGTAGTAGCAGGGGATCTTTTCCTTGGTGCGGCCGCCGAGCAGCTTGAACACCGGCTTGCCGACGCTCTTGCCGAGGATGTCCCAGATCGCGATGTCGACCGCCGAGATCGCCGCCATGCCGATGCCCTTGCGGCCCCACGCGTGGGTGGCGCGGTACATCCGCTGGTTCAGGTATTCGTAGTCCCACGGGTCCTGGCCGATCACGAGCGGCGCGAGGTACTGGTCGATGATGACCTTCGCGACGTGCGGGGCGAGCGCGACGTTGCCGAGGCCGACGATGCCGTCGTCGGTCTCGACCTCGACGACCGTCCACGCATGGAAGCGGAACGTGCTCATCGTTTCCTGCGGCGCGTACAGCAGATCCATCGCGTTCGAGCAGAAGTTGCCTTGCGGCGGGACGGTCTTTCCTTTCCACTGGAATACGCGTGCGCGCACGGACCGGATTTTCATGGCGTGTCTCCGAGAGTCGATGTTGTCGTGTGTGAAAGGCGGGCGGCCGGCGCGGCCGTCACGCGGGAATGGCGGGGGTGCGGCGCGCGGCGCCCATCCGGCACGCAATCTGCAGCGCCTGCCAGGTCGCGCCGACGTCGGCCGTGCCGCGACCCGCGATGTCGTACGCGGTGCCGTGCGCGGGCGTCGTGATCGGCACGGGCAGCCCGCCCTGCACGGTCACGCCGCGCGAGAAGCCGAGCAGCTTGATCGCGATCTGCCCCTGGTCGTGGTACATCGTGACGATCGCCTGGTAATCGCCGGCCTGCGCCTTCAGGAAGATCGTGTCGGCGGGGAACGGGCCGTGGAACGGCGCGTCGGTCGGCCAGTCGCGCGACTGCAGCCTGCGCACCGCCGGCTCGATGATGTCGACTTCCTCGCGGCCGCAGCTGCCGCCGTCGCCGCCGTGCGGGTTGAACGCGGCGATCGCCACCTTCGGCGCCGCGACGCCGTTCGCGAGCAGCGACCGGTAGATCAGTTCGGAGGCCTGCTCGATCCGCTCGATGCTCAGGCAGCCGGCCGCGTCCTTCAGCGGGATGTGCGACGAGATGCGGGCCGTCCACAGTTCGCCGAGCGTGTTGAATTCGCAGAAATAGCCGGTCACGCCGAGCGCCTCGGCGAAGTGGTGCAGCTCGTCGTCGTGGCGCAGCCCGCCGAGCTTCATCGCGTATTTGTTCAGCGGCGCGAAGCAGATCGCGTCGATGTCGCCGGCGAGCGCCGCGTCGAGGCAGCGGTCGAGCACGGCGAGCGTCGAGCGGCCGCCGGCCGCGCCGGGCTGGCCGACGGCGACCAGCGCGGGATCGATCGTGTCGACTTCGACGAAGGCGGCGCGCGCGCTCGACGGCCGGCCGCGCACGTCAGCCAGCGACGCGACGGGTTCGACGTCGACCGTGACGCCGGCGGTGCGCTGGCCGGCTTCCCACAGCCAGCGATCGCCGATCAGCACGAGATTCGCGCGGGCGGTCGCGTCGGGGCGGGCGAGCAGTTTCGCGATCAGTTCGGCGCCGATGCCGGCGGGGTCGCCCAGCGTCAGTGCGACGACGGGCAGGGGGGAGGCGGTCGAGGGGGCGTTCATGCGGTGTCTCCGGTGGCGGCGCGTGGCCGTTCGTGTATGGGGTTCATGCTAGGTAGACGGAATGAGTCGGTAAATTGAAAACTCTTGATGAATCGATAACCAGGAGTAATCGGAAATGGGCTCGATCGACCGACGAGACTCGACCCCGCAGTTGCTGAACCGGCTGCGCATGCGCCAGATCGCGCTGCTGCTGGCCGTGGACGAATGCTCGACGCTGCGCGCGGCGGCCGAGCAGATGGGCCTCACGCAGCCGGCCGCGACGAAGATGCTGGCCGAGCTGGAGAGCGCGCTCGGCCAGCGGCTGTTCGACCGGATCGGGCGCGGGCTCGTGGTGAATCCGGCCGGCGAGCGCGTGCTCGGCTATTTCCGCGGAATTCGCGGCAGTGTGGAGGCGCTGAACCGCGAGCTCGGCGAGCTGCAGCTCGGCAGCGCGGGGCGGCTCGCGATCGGCAGCATCATGGCGGCGTCGCCGGGGCGGCTGACCGAGGCGCTGGTGCAACTGAAGGCGCGGTATCCGCTGCTCGCGATCGACATCGCGGTGGACACGAGCGACCGGCTGATGCCGCAGTTGCGCGAAGGCGTGCTCGAAGTGGTGATCGGCCGCAACGTCGGGACCGATTGCGACTTCCGCGTGGTCGACGACGAGGCGCTCGCGATCATCGCGGGCCGCGATCATCCGCTCGCGGGCGCGGGGCCGGTCGGATTCGACGCGCTGCTCGATTACGCCTGGATCCTGCAGCCGGCCGGCAGCCCGGCGCGCGAGGTCGTCGAGCGCGAGTTCCGCGCGCGGCACCGGCCGATGCCGCGCGGGCTGGTCGAGACGGGGTCGATCCTGACGACGATGAACCTCGTCGACCGTTCGCCGATGCTCGGCGTGATTCCGCTGACGGTGGCGAAGCGCAACGCGGAGCACGGGCTGGTCGCGATCATCGATTTCGCGCTCGAACAGAAGCTGCCGTCGTACGGCAGCCTCGTGCGGCGCGACCGGCCGCTGAGCGTGCCCGCGCAGCAGTTTCTCGCGCTGTTTCATGGAGACGGGGCGGGGGCGGGCGGCGGCTGACTACGCGGTGCGGCGCGCCGTCCGCGCCGTCCGCGCACCGCGGAGCGGCCCGAGGCGCGCCGGCGGCGCGGGGGCGGTTTCAACGCACCGACGGTGCGGCGGGCGCGTCGGCGAGCGGCGGCGGCGATGCCGACAGCGTGCGGTCCGGGCGAATCCGCAGCGCGGCGACGATGCCGATCAGCAGCATCGCGACCGAGCCGACGAACGGCACCGTCCAGCTTCCCGTACGGTCGACGAGCAGGCCGAACAGGATCGGCGACAGGATGCCCGAGATCGCGGAACCGGCGTTCATCATCCCGCTCGCGATGCCGGCGTGGGTCGGCGCGATGTCGCTCGGCACGGCCCAGATCGGCCCGATCGTCAGTTCGAGGCACAGGAACGACCCGGACAGGCACAGCGCGACGCCGGCCGTCGAGTGCACGAACGCGAGCGGCAGCAGGCAGGCGAGCGCGCCGGCGAAGCTCGCGACGATCACGCTCTGGCGCGACAGCGCGAGGTTGCCGGTCTTCCGGTAGATGCGGTCGCAGAGCCAGCCGCCGAGCGTGTCGCCCACCACGCCCGCGAAGAACACGCCGGACGCGAACAGCGCGGTCGATTTCAGGTTCAGGCCCTGGCCGTTCAGGAAGAAGGTCGGCAGCCACGTGAAGAACAGCCAGGCGGTCCAGCCGTAGCAGAAGTAGACGAAGATCGCCGGCGCCATCCGGCGCAGCAGCGGCCCCCACGGCGTCGGGCCGGACGGCGGCGCGGGGCGGGCGGCGCGCGCGCGGCCGTCGTCGTCGACGCGCGGATGTTCGCGGAAGCCGACGATCCACCACGCGAGCCATACGAGCGTCACCGCGCCGATCACGAAGAACGCGGCGCGCCACGACAGCCACGTCATCAGCGCGGCGACGATCGGCGGCGTGACCGCATTGCCGAGCCGCGAGAACGAATGCGTGAAGCCCTGCACGACGCCGCGCCGCTCGCGCGGGAACCAGTGCGTGATCGCGCGCGCCTGGGCCGGCAGCGTCGCGCCTTCGCCGATGCCGAGCAGCAGGCGCGCGGCGAACAGCAGGCCGAGGCTGTGCACGAGCCCCGTCATGAAGGTGGAGGCGACCCAGATCAGCCCGCAGCCGATCAGCGTGATGCGGGCGCCGAACCGGTCGGCGATCCAGCCGCCGCCGATCTGGCAGATTGCATACGAATACGCGAACGCGGAAAATGCGACGCCGAGCTCGGTATTCGACAGGCCGAGTTCGGCCTTGATCGCGCCGGCCGCGGTCGCGAGGTTGACGCGGTCGACGTAGAGGATGAACGAAAGCGCGCACAGCAGCCACAGCGTGTGGCGCCGTTGACGATGGTCGTTGGGCATGTGTCTCACTCCATGTTCGTGCGCGGCATGGCGATGACGCCGCGTTCACTGGCGAGGCCAGCATCGCGCGGCGGCGGAGACACTGTCTAATGAATCTTTGGGATCAATCGATAACCCCGGGTATTCAATCCTGTTCCGGCCGGGCCGGACGCAACGGAACGCCACAGGTGAAGCATTGACCGACAACGAAGAACTTTCGCTGCGCCCGGAGAGCCGCTTCTGGCAGCTCGCGCCGGTGAAATGGTGGATCCGCGGGCACGGCCGCGACGGCTATTCGTTCCGTCTGCTGCTGGGGCCGCTCGTGATCGTGTTCGTGCTCGAATTCGTCTGCATGATGTTCGAAGCGCTGTACCCGAGCATCGCCATCAGCGCGGTGGCGACGCTGTTTCTCGGCATCGGCGGGTTCTACGGCGCGCAGCGCGAATGGCTCGTGACGTCCGCGGCCGCACGCGCGCTCGTGAAGGCGCGCATGAAGAAGGCGGCCGAGCGCTTCTCGTCGCTCGGCGTCGGCGCGACCGTGCTCGCGATCTTCGTCGCCGCGACGTCGCTGTCGCTCGTGATGTCCGGCCAGCCGGTGCTGGACAGCGTGTCGAAGGAAGCGGTGTCGATCTTCATCGCGCTGGTGTTCCTGCCGGTGTACGTGTCCGGCGCGGTGCGCAAGCTGGCGATCGCGCGGATCGAGGAACTGGAGGCGCTGCGCAACGCGACGGTCGGCACGCGCCTGAAATTCGACCGGGCCGGCGCCGTGCGCGCGGTGGTCGTGCAGGGCGCGGCTGGCAAGGGGACGGTGTCCGTGACCGAGTACACGGTGCTCGGGTTCAGCCCGCCGCTCGAGCAGGTCGGGCGCGAACCGCGCGCTTGAGGGGGCGGAGCGCCGCCTTACGCCGGAAAGCGCGCGTCGTGGGGCGTCGGCACGAGGTTGTCGGGCCATTGCACTTCGAATCGCGTGCCGCCCGCCCCGGACGGCATGCAGACGGCTTCGCCGCGATGTGCATGCGCGATCGCCGCGACGACGGCGAGCCCGAGCCCGCTGCCGCCGGGCTGCGATTCGTCGCCGCGCCGGAAGGCCTTGAACACGTGCGCCGCGAAATCGGCCGGGATGCCGGGGCCGTCGTCCTCGACGCGCAGCCGGCACAGGCCGCGCTCGACGCGCGTCTGGATCCGGATCGTGCCGGGCACCGCGTGACGGCGCGCATTTTCCAGCAGCGCGAGCAGGGCCTGGCGGATGCGAACCGGGTCGCAGCCCATGCGCCGCGGGTCGAGATCGAGTACCGGGCGCTGGCCGGCGGCCTGCAGCGCGTGCGCGAACACGTCGACCACGGCGCGCACCTCGGCGGCGAGGTCGGTGTCGCGGATCTCGATGCTCAGGTGGCCGCCGTCGGCGAGGCTGACCACGCGCAGATCCTCGATCAGCCGCGTCAGCCCCTCGACCTGCGCGAGCAGGCTGCGGAACTGCGCCTCGTCGGGCTGGAACACGCCTTCGGCGAGCCCCTGCAGGCGCCCGCGCAGCACGGTCACGGGCGTGCGCAGTTCGTGCGCGATCGCCGCGTTCCAGATGGCCTGCTCGTTGGTGACGCGCTGCAGCTCGTCGGCGAGCGCGTTGAAGTGATCGGCGAGCAGCGCGGCTTCGTGCAGCGAGCGGTCGCCCGCGACGGCGCGCGCGTCGAGATCGCCGCGCGCGACGCGGCGGATGCTGTCCGTGACCGAGTTGAGCGGCACGAGGATGCGGCGCGCGAGATTGACCGCGACCGCCACCGACAGCGCGAGGCCGACCGACGTGGTCGAGATCAGCCACACCCATTCCGGCCCGGTCGGCAGCAAGCTCTTCGTGTCGAATTTCGCGGGCCAGTAGTTGAACGCGAAGTAATAGAAGGTGTAGGCGGTGATCACCATCAGCAGCGTCACGCCGAACACCATCCCGGCCATCGTCAGCGCGATCTGGCGGCTCAGGCCCTCGAGCTTCATTCGCCGCTCCACAGCTTGTAGCCGACGCCGCGGACGCTCGCCGGCACGCCCTGTACGCCGAGATCGTCGAGCTTCTTGCGCAGCTTGCTGACGTGGCTGTCCACCGTGCGTTCCAGCGCATCGCCTTCCGGCAGGCAGGCGGCCATCAGCTCGGCGCGGCTGAACACGCGCCGCGGCGCACGCGCGAGCTGCGCGAGCAGCTTGAACTCGGTGAGCGTCAGCACGAGCGTGTGGCGCGTGCGGCCGACCTCGACCGTGGCCTCGTGGCGTTCGAGATCGATCTCGAACGGCGCGGCGCGCAGCACGCGCTGTTCTTCCTGGCGCGTGCCGGCCATCGAGCGGCGCAGCACGGCCTGCGCGCGCGCGACGACTTCGGCCGGGTTGAACGGCTTGACCACGTAGTCGTCGGCGCCGATGCGCAGCCCGGTCAGCTTGTCGATGTCCTGGTCGAGCGCGGTCAGCATGATGACCGGCGTGTCGCCGCGATGGCGGATCTCGGCGAGCACTTTCCAGCCGTCGACGTGCGGCATCTGCACGTCGAGCAGCACGAGGTCGGGCTTCAGCGACAGGTGAAGTTCGAGCGCGCGGCGGCCGTCGGCGGCGTGCACGGTGCGCAGGCCGTTGCGCGCGAAATAGGCGATCAGGATCTCGGCGATCTCGGGCTCGTCCTCGGCAATGAGGACGAGCGCCTGGGCGCCCTGGCCGGCGCCGGAAGATGAGGAGGATTCGGGCATGGCCATTCGTTCAGGTCCATCGGGGTTCCATCGGATCGCCATACTACCGCACGGCTTGTGCCGCCGAACGGAGGAGGCGGCCCTGCCGGAACGGCCGGACCTGCGAGCGCGAAACAAGGCGCACCGGTGCGCCCGCCGCCCGCCGCGATCAGGCGCCGGAAGGGCCGTCGGGATCGCCGGGGCGGTCCGGCCAGAGCAGCGCCTGCGCGACGACGACGTGGTCGCCGTTGAAGGTGGCGGCGGGCGATCCGTACAGGCGGTAGCCGAGCGCCAGCGCGTCCGAAACGCGATGGCAGAACGCGGCGTCGTCCTTGCCTGTCAGCAGGCGGTAGCGGGGCAGGTTGTCGGGCGGGGAATGCGGCATGGGCGGGTTCCTTGCATCGGGCCGGGCGGAGCAGTATAGGTCGGCCGGCCCGGCGGCGCGCGCCGGCGTGGCGGAATGGCGAATCGGTCATTCCGATGGTGAATGCCGGGCCATTCATCAAATAAATTTTAAAAATGCCGGACCGCTCGCTATGCTGAATCCTTCTATCTGGCGGGCATGCGATGGCTGAACTCTTTCTGGTACGGCACGGGCAGGCGTCGTTCGGCACCGACGACTACGACCGGCTTTCCGCGGGCGGCGAGCAGCAGGGCGTCTGGCTCGGCGAGTACTTCGCACGGCAGGGGCTGGCATTCGACCGCGTGATCTGCGGCACGATGAACCGCCACGCGCAGACGGTCGACGCGATCCTGCGCGGAATGGGCCGCGAGGGCGCGCCGGTCGATCGCCATCCGGGCCTGAACGAATACGACTTCCACGGGCTGTTCGCGGCCGCCGCCCACGACCATCCGGAGATCGCGCGGCTCGCCGCCGGCTCGATGAAGGCACACTTTCGCGCGCTCCGGCAGGTGCTGCAGCTGTGGACCGAGGACAAGCTCGGCGACGCGGCCCCCGAAACCTGGGCGCACTTCCAGCAGCGCGTCGCCGACGCGCGCGCCGCGATCCGCCACGGCGGCGGCCAGCGCGTGCTCGCGGTGAGCTCCGGCGGCCCGATCGCGGTCACCGTGCAGCAGGTGCTCGCCGCGCCGCCGTCGAGCGCGATCGCGCTGAACCTGCAGATCCGCAACAGCAGTCTTTCGCAGTTTTTCTTCAACGCCGATGCGTTCCACCTCGCGTCGTTCAACGGCATCCCGCATCTGGAGGATCCCGAACGGCACGCGCTGCGAACCTACGGCTGACCCACGAACGATCGCGACGATGACGAACCCTTCCCAGCAACTCGACGCAGCCCGCCTCACGCGCTATCTGGAAACGCACCTGCCGGGCTTCGAAGGCCCGGTCGACATGGAGAAGTTTGCCGGCGGCCAGTCGAATCCGACTTTCCTGCTGAACGCGAAGAGCGGCCGCTACGTGCTGCGCCGCCAGCCGCCGGGCGAACTGCTGAAGTCCGCGCACGCGGTCGACCGCGAATTCCGCGTGCTGACCGCGCTGTCGGGCACCGCGGTGCCGGTCGCGCACCCGTATCACCTCTGCGTCGACCGCGACGTGATCGGCAGCCTGTTCTACGTGATGAGCTTCGAGGACGGCCGGATCTTCTGGGATCCCGCGCTGCCGGAACTGCCGAAGGACGATCGGGCGGCCTGCTACGACGCGCTGCTGCGGACGATGGCCGCGCTGCACGACGTCGACGTCGACGCGGTGGGCCTGGCCGACTACGGCCGCCCCGGCAACTATTTCGAACGCCAGATCGGCGTGTGGACGAAGCAGTATCGCGCGGCCGAAACGGAGCGCCTCGACGCGATGGAGACGCTGATCGACTGGCTGCCGAAGGCGTGCCCCGAGGATATGGGCCGGCCGGCGCTGGTGCACGGCGATTTCCGGATCGACAACCTGATGTTCGCGCGCGACGGCTACCGCGTGCAGGCCGTGCTCGACTGGGAACTGTCGACGCTCGGCAACCCGCTCGCCGATCTCGCGTATTTCTGCATGTGCCTGCGGCTGCCGGCCGGCGGGCAGGTGCGCGGGCTCGCGGGCCAGGATCGCGCGGCGCTCGGCATCCCGGACGAAGCGGCGATCGTCGCGCGCTATTGCGAACTGCGCGGCATCGAGCCGATCCGCGACTGGCACTTCTATCTCGCGTTCAGTTTCTTCCGGCTCGCGGCGATCGCGCAGGGCGTGAAGGCGCGCGCGCTGCAGGGCAACGCGTCGAGCGAGCAGGCGCTGCGCGTCGGCGCGATGGCCGGGCGGCTCGCCGAACTGGCCGTCGGCGTGATCGACGCACACCGCTGAGATCGCCGGCTTCACTGCACGGCGGCATGACATTCCATCAATGGAGGAGCACGGCAACATGGCAACGAATCTGTTCGACCTGACGGGCAAGATCGCCCTCGTGACGGGCGCGAGCCGCGGCATCGGCGAGGAAATCGCAAAACTGCTGGCGGAGCAGGGCGCGCACGTGATCGTGTCGAGCCGCAAGCGCGACGACTGCCAGGCCGTGGCCGACGCGATCGTTGCGGCGGGCGGCAGCGCCGAGGCGCTGGCCTGCCACGTCGGGCGGCTGGAGGACATCGCCGCGACGTTCGAGCACATCCGCGGCAAGCACGGGCGGCTCGACATCCTGGTGAACAACGCGGCCGCGAACCCGTATTTCGGGCACATCCTCGATACCGACCTCGCCGCGTTCGACAAGACCGTCGACGTGAACATCCGCGGCTACTTCTTCATGTCGGTCGAGGCCGGCAAGCTGATGAAGACGCACGGCGGCGGCGCGATCGTCAACACGGCGTCGGTGAACGCGCTGCAGCCGGGCGACCGGCAGGGCATCTACTCGATCACGAAGGCGGCCGTCGTCAACATGACCAAGGCGTTCGCGAAGGAGTGCGGGCCGCTCGGGATCCGCGTGAACGCGCTGCTGCCGGGCCTCACGAAGACGAAGTTCGCGGGCGCGCTGTTCGCGGACAAGGACATCTACGACGCGTGGAAGGCGAAGATTCCGCTGCAGCGCCACGCGGAGCCGCACGAAATGGCCGGCACCGTGCTGTATCTGGTGTCGGACGCGGCGAGCTACACGAACGGCGAATGTATCGTCGTCGACGGCGGCCTGACGATCTGAGCGCGCGATGAACATCGACAGCTACGCCGGGCAGGCCGTGATGATCACCGGCGCCGCGAGCGGCTTCGGCGCGCTGCTCGCGGGCGAGCTTGCCGCGATGGGCGCGCGGCTGGCGCTCGGCGATCTGCACGGCGAGGCGCTCGAACGCGTGGCCGCGCCGCTGCGCGCGGCCGGTGCGGACGTGATCGCGCGGCGCTGCGACGTGCGCGTGGAGGCGGAAGTGGCCGCGCTGGTGCAGGCGGCCGCGGCCCGCTTCGGGCGGCTCGACGTCGGCATCAACAACGCGGGCATCGCGCCGCCGATGAAGGCGCTGATCGATACCGACGAAGCCGATCTCGACCTGAGCTTCGCGGTGAACGCGAAGGGCGTGTTCTTCGGGATGAAGCACCAGATCCGCCAGATGCTCACGCAGCACGCGGGCGTGATCCTGAACGTCGCGTCGATGGCAGGGCTCGGCGGCGCGCCGAAGCTGGCCGCGTACGCGGCGTCGAAGCATGCGGTGGTCGGGCTCACGAAGACGGCCGCGCTCGAATACGCGCGCCACGGCATCCGCGTGAACGCGGTGTGCCCGTTCTACAGCACGACGCCGATGGTCACCGAAGGCGATATCGGCGACCGCCAGGCCTTTCTCGCGCAGGGCTCGCCGATGAAGCGGCTCGGCCGGCCCGAGGAAATCGTCGCGACGATGCTGACGCTGTGCGCGAAGGAAAACACCTATCTGACCGGGCAGGCCGTCGCCGTCGACGGCGGTGTCTCGGCGTTCTGACCGAACCGGACGAAGCTGACCGGACGAACCGAATCGAGGAGTCGATCATGGATTTTGGCTACACCCCGAAAGTGGAAGAACTGCGCGAGCGCGTGCGCGCGTTCATGGACGCGCACATCGTGCCGCGCATTCGCCAGTGGAACGAGGAAGTGCATGCGGGCAAGTATCCCGTGTCGTTCATGGAAGACCTGAAGGCGCGCGCGAAAGCGGAAGGGCTGTGGAACCTGTTCCTGCCGCACCTGAAGGACGACGAGCCCGGCGTGGGCCTGACGAATCTCGAATACGCGCCGCTCGCCGAGATCATGGGGCGGGTGGGCTGGGCGTCGGAGGTGTTCAACTGCAACGCGCCGGATACCGGCAACATGGAGCTGCTGCACATGTTCGCGACGCCGGAGCAGCGCGAGCAGTGGCTGCTGCCGCTGCTGCGCGGCGAGATCCGCTCCGCGTTCGCGATGACGGAGCCCGACGTGGCGTCGTCGGACGCGACGAACATCACGACCCGCATCGAGCGCGTCGGCGACGAATACGTGATCAACGGCCGCAAGTGGTTCATCACCAACGCCGCGCATCCGAACTGCCGGATTTTCATCGTGATGGGCAAGACCGACCCCGAGGCCGAGTCGCACCAGCAGCAGAGCATGATCCTCGTGCCGCGCGACACGCCGGGCGTGACGATCGTGCGCAACATCACGGTGGTGAATCACCACGCGCCGGAAGGGCATTGCGAGATCACGTTCGACAACGTGCGCGTGCCGGTGCGCAACCTGCTCGGCCAGGAAGGCAGCGGCTTCGCGCTCGCGCAGGCGCGCCTGGGGCCGGGCCGCATCCACCACTGCATGCGTTCGATCGGCGCGGCCGAGCTCGCGCTGGAACTGATGATCGACCGCGCGCAGTCGCGCGTGGCGTTCGGCAAGCCGCTGAACCGGCACGGCACGGTGGGGGAATGGATCGCGCGATCGCGCATCGAGATCGACCAGGCGCGCCTGCTCGTGCTGAAGGCCGCATGGATGATCGACAAGGTCGGCGCGAAGGCCGCGCGCAAGGAAATCGCGATGATCAAGGCGCTCGTGCCGACGGTATATACGAACGTCTGCGATCGTGCGATGCAGGTGTTCGGCGCGGCGGGGTTGAGCCCCGATACGCCGCTCGCCGACCTGTGGACCTGGGGCCGCGCGCTGCGCTTCGCGGACGGCCCGGACGAGGTGCATCTGCAGGCGATCGCGCGGATGGAGATCAAGGACGGCGAGCCGGGTTCGACGGCCGCGTACCTGACGCCGCCGCCGCGCGGCTGAGCGCCGCGCCGCGATGCGCAGGGGCGTGGACGAACGGGCGGCGCGCGCCGTAAGATGCCGGCAAGGAGATCCGGCGATGCGCCTCTCGAAGATTGACCTGAACCTGTTCGTCGTATTCGACGCGATCTACACCAAGCGCAACCTGACGCGGGCGGCCGAGGTGCTGCATCTCACGCAGCCGGCCGTCAGCAACGCGCTCGCGCGGCTGCGCAAGACCCTCGACGATCCGCTGTTCGTCAGCACGCCGGCCGGGATGATGCCGACGCCGCTGGCCGAGAACATCGTCGGACGCGTGCGCGAGGCGATGCAGCTGCTCGATTCGAGTGCGCACGAAGGCGACGTGTTCGATCCCGCGTCGTCCACGCGCGTGTTCCGGATGAGCATGAGCGACCTCACCGAAGCGCTGCTGCTGCCCGCGCTCGGCGAGCTGCTGCAGACCCATGCGCCCGGCATGCACGTGCGCAGCTACACGATGGATCGCCGCGAGGTCGCGACCGCGCTCGCGAGCGGCTCGGTCGACATCGCGATCGACGCGCCGCTGATCGGCGATCCGCACCTGCACCAGGCGCTGCTCGTGCGCGACCGCTATGCGTGCATGATCCGGGAAGATCACCCGTTCAAGGGCGCGACGCTCACCATGGACGACTACCTGTCGATGGGACACATCCACGTGTCGAGCCGCCGCAAGGGCAGCGGGCACGTCGATGCGGAACTGACGCGCCTCGGGCTGCGCCGCACCATCCAGATGCGCGTGCAGCACTACATGGTCGCGCCGCTGATCGCGATGCGCGGCGATCTCGCGCTGACGGCGCCGCTGCGGTTGCTTCAGCGCTACCCGGCGCGCATTCTCGAACTGCCGTTCGAGATGCCGGGCCTCGAATACTTCTGCTACTGGCATCGCAGCGCCGATCAGGATCAGGGCAGCCGGTGGTTGCGCGAACAGCTGATGACGCTGATGGGCGGGATGGGCGAGCCGCGGTGACGCCCGCCCGGGTCATCGGTCGTTCAACGCCTGCGCCAGCACCCTGGCCACATGCACGGCCTGCGTCCGCGCGCCGTCCCTGATCTGATGCCGGCAACTCGTGCCGTCCGCGACGACGATCGCGCCGTCGGCCCGCGCGCGCACCGCCGGCAGCAGCGACAGCTCGGCCATCGCCTGCGACGCGTCGTAGTGTTCGGCTTCGTAGCCGAAGCTGCCGGCCATCCCGCAGCACGACGATTCGACCGGCGACACCTTGAGGCCCGGAATCCAGCGCAGCACGGCCTGCACCGGCGTGAACGCGTCGAAGGCCTTCTGGTGGCAGTGGCCGTGCACCAGCGCCTCGGGCGCGTCGATCCCGCGCAGCGGCAGGCGCAGCCGGCCGGCGTCGTGCTCGCGCACGAGAAACTCCTCGAACAGGAACGCATGGCGCGCGAGCCGCGCCGCTTCGTCGCCGTAGCCGTAAGCGAGAAACTCGTCGCGCATCGACAGCAGGCATGACGGCTCCAGCCCGACGATCGCGACGCCGCGTTCGAGGTACGGCCGCAGCGTGTCGAGCGTGCGCCTTGCCTCGGCCTTCGCTTCGTCCACGAGGCCGGCCGACAGGAACGTGCGGCCGCAGCACAGTGGCCGTTCGTCCTTGCGCACGTTGAAATGCACGGTATAGCCGGCCGCTTCGAGCACGGCCTGCGCGGCGCGTGCGTTGTCCGGTTCCTGGTAGTTGCTGAACGTGTCGACGAACAGCAGCACGTCGCGGGTCGCCGCGCCGGCTTGCGCGGGCGTCGAGGTCGCAACGGCATCCGCGTCCGCCAGGAACGGCCGCGCAAACGAAGGCAGCGCACGCTGCGGCGCAAGGCCGATCCAGCGCTTCAGCGCGGGCGCGACGACCGGCACGCCGTTCGCGAACGCGATCGCGCCGCGCATCCGCGCCGCCCACGGCGCATAGCGCGGCAGGTACGCGACGAGCCGTTCGCGCAGCGTCGCGCCGTGCTTGCGATGCCGCGCATGGCGCGCCTCGATCTTGAAGCGCGCCATGTCGACGCCCGTCGGGCAATCGCGCTTGCAGCCCTTGCACGACACGCACAGGTCGAGCGCGGCCTTCACGTCGTCGCCGGCGAGGCCGTCCGCGCCGAGCTGCCCCGTCACCGCGAGCCGCAGCGTGTTCGCGCGGCCGCGCGTCACGTGCTGCTCGTCGCGCGTCACGCGATAGCTCGGGCACATCGTGCCCGCATCGAACTTGCGGCAGTGGCCGTTGTTGTTGCACATCTCGACGGCCGACGCGAGCCCGTGCGTGACGTCGGCGCCCGTGCCGGGCGCGGTTTCGTCGCCGGTCAGCGGGTTGCGCGTGACGTTCCAGGCCGACCAGTCGAGCGCGGGCCGCAGCGGCAGCGCCGCATAGCCGGGCGCGAAGCGGAAGTTCTCGCGCGCATCCATGCGCGGCGGGTTGACGATCTTGTCGGGGTTGAAGCGGTTGTCCGGATCGAACAGCGTCTTGATCTCCGCGAACGCCGCATTGAGGCGCGGGCCGTACTGCCACGCAACCCATTCGCCGCGGCACAGCCCGTCGCCGTGCTCGCCCGAATACGCGCCCTTGTACTCGCGCACGAGCGCCGAGGCCTCTTCCGCGATCTCGCGCATGCGCGTCGCGCCGTCGCGCCGCATGTCGAGGATCGGCCGCACGTGCAGCGTGCCGACGCTGGCGTGCGCGTACCACGTGCCTTCGGTTTCGTGCTTGTGGAACACGTCGGTCAGGCGGCGCGTGTACTCGGCGAGATGTTCGAGCGGCACCGCGCAATCCTCGATGAACGACACCGGCTTGCCGTCGCCCTTCATGCTCATCATGATGTTCAGCCCGGCCTTGCGCACCTCCCACAGCGCCTTCTGCGCCCCCGCGTCGGTCATCTTCACGACGCTGCCGGGCAGGCCGAGATCGCCCATCAGCTCGTCGAGCCGGTCGAGCTGCGCGCGCTGCGCGTCGCGCGATTCGCCCGCGAATTCGACCAGCAGGATCGCCTGCGGCCGCCCGACCAGCGCCTGCCCGATCACCGGCCGGAACGCCGGGTTCTCCATCGACAGGTCGATCATCGTGCGATCGACGAGCTCGACGGCCGCCGGCTTCAGCTTCACGATGTGCTGCGCGGTGTCCATCGCCTGGTAGAAGGTCGGGAAGTTCACGACGCCGAGCGTCTTGTGCGCGGGCAGCGGCGCGAGCTTCAGCGTGATCTGGCGGCTGTGGGCGAGTGTGCCTTCCGAGCCGACGAGCAGGTGCGCGAGATTCGCGTGGCCGTCGTCGGTGTACGCACGCGGGTTCTGGCAGTCGAACAGGTCGAGGTTGTAGCCGGCCACGCGGCGCAGCACCTTCGGCACGCGCTCGACGAGCTCGTCGCGCTCGCGCTTCGCGATCCGTTCGACGCCGTGCAGCAGCTCGAGCGTGCGGCGATCGGTAACGGGCTGCGCGAGCGAACCGAACCGGCATTCGCTGCCGTCGGCGAGGATCGCGTCGATCGCCAGCACGTTGTGCACCATGTTGCCGTACTCGATCGAGCGCGATCCGCACGAGTTGTTGCCGGCCATCCCGCCGATCGTGCATTGCGCGCCGGTCGACACGTCGACCGGGAACCACAGCCCGTGCGGCTTCAGCCACGCGTTCAGATGGTCGAGCACGATGCCGGGCTCCACGGTGACGGTGCGCGCCTGCGCGTCGAATTCGACGATCCGGTTCAGCCATTTGCTGTGGTCGACGACGAGCGCCTCGCCGACCGTCTGCCCGCACTGGCTCGTGCCGGCGCCGCGCGCGAGCACGGGGATCTTGCGGTCGCGCGCGATGTCGAGCGCGATCCGCAGGTCGTCCTGGTCGCGCGGCACGACCACGCCGAGCGGCATGATCTGGTAGATCGAGGCGTCGGTCGCGTAGCGGCCGCGGCTCGCGCGATCGGCGTAGACGTCGCCGCGCATTTCACGGCGCAGCCGCTCGAACAGCGGCGACAGCGCGGCGCCTTGCGACGGCACGAGATGGACGGGGCGAACCAGCGAAGGCGGGACGGCGGATTTCATGGCGGCGGTCGGTATCGGGTGGAAACGGATCAGGCGTGGATCAGGCGAGCGTGACGCTGACGGGCGGCAGTCCCGCGATGCGGCCGACGGCCGTGCCCGCGGCCTGCGGGAAAAACATGCCCGTGTACGAGCCGGTCGTGACGACGGTGCCGGCCGGCAGCGCGATGCCGCGTCGCGATGCGTGATTGACGAGCCATGGCAGCAGGCGGCGCGGGTCGCCGGCGGGGTTGGCGCCTGGCGTCGTGCCGGTGATGTCGTGCCCGTCGAACGTAAACGCAGGGGCCGGCGCGACGAACGGGAAATCGGCGCGATAGCCGGTCATCTCGCCGAGCACGAGCGCGCCGTGGTTCTGCAGGTCGGCGAGCTGCGCGGCCGGTGCGACGTCCGGCCATTCATGGAAGCGGCTCGCGACGATCTCGATCGCGGCGCCCATCTGCGCGATGGCGTCGAACACGTCGTCGTCGGTATAGGCGGCCTCACGCGGCGTGAAGTCGCGGCCGAAGCGGAACGCGATCTCCAGTTCGAGCCCGAGCGGCCGGAACGCGCCGCGCGGCAGCGTGACGCCGCTCGCATGCCGGCAGTCGTCGGGCAGCGGGGCGCCCTGGATCGGGCCGTCGGGTTGCTTCGCGCCGACTTTCCATGCGCCGATCGCGGCGCGGCGTTCGCGCAGGAGCTGCGCCTGCACGGCATAGGCGGCGTCGGCGCCGGCGGGAACGAGTTCGGGCGGCAGCGCGGCGAACGCGATGCCGTGTTGCCAGCCGGCGGCGAGGCGGGCGGCGAGATCGTGAGTGGCTTGAGTCATCGTGGGCAGTGAAGAGGTGAGGAAGCGGGGCGGCGCGGCGCCCCGCGCGGCATCAGGCCGGCGAGCGGCCGGCGGCGGCCTGCGCGGCGGGTGCATCGGCGAAGCGGCTTTCCGGCTGCATGCGGAACGCGAGCAGCACGCCCACGCCCATCAGCACCATGCTGCCGATGAACGGCAGCTCCCAGCTGCCGAAGCGGTCGATCACGAAGCCGGAGATCACCGGCGACAGGATCGCCGCGAGCGCGGAGCCGGAATTCATCATCCCACTCGCGGTGCCGGAGTATTCCGGCGCGATGTCCATCGGCACGGCCCACATCGGGCCGATCGTCATTTCGGCGAAGAAGAAGCCGGCCGCGAGACACGCCATCGATACGTACAGGTCGTGCATGAACAGCAGCGGCAGCAGCGACAGCAGCGTGAGCAGCATGCAGATCGACACCATCCAGCTGCGCGCGCGCCTGAGGCTGCCGGTGCGCGCGAGGATGCGGTCGGTGACGACGCCGCCGAGCGTGTCGCCGATCACGCCCGCGAAGAACACCGCCGACGCGAACACGGCCGACTTCTTCAGGTCGAGGTCGTAGCTGTGCAGGAAGTACTGCGGAATCCAGCTCAGGAACAGCCACAGCGTCCAGCCGTAGCAGAAGTAGACGATCGTGACGGGCATCATCCGGCGGAACAGCGGGCCCCACGGCACTGTCGCGGGCTGCTGCTTCGGCGGCGGCAGCGCATCGAGTTCGGCCTGCGTGATGCGCGGGTGGTCCTTCGGGTGTTCGGTGTAGACGAGCGCCCAGACCGCGACCCAGACGAGGCTGATCGCGCCGCAGATGTAGAACGATTCGCGCCAGCCGTACACGGCCATCACCGCGACGACGGCGGCCGGCGCGACCGCGTTGCCGACGCGCGAGAACGCGTGCGTGATGCCCTGCGCGAAACCGCGTTTCTCGCGCGGCACCCAGCGCGACATCGCCGATGTCGCCGCCGGGAACGTCGCGCCTTCGCCGAGCCCGAGCAGCAGGCGCGCGGCGAGCAGCGACGCGAGGCCGCCGGCCATTCCGGTGAGCAGCGTCGCGACGGCCCACAGCAGCCCGCACGCGAGCAGCGTGCGGCGCGCGCCGAAGCGGTCGCTGACCCAGCCGCCGATGATCTGGAACACGAGATACGGATACGCGAACGCGGAGAACACGAGGCCGATCTCCGTCCTGTTCAGCCCGAATTCCTTGCCGAACCCGGCGGCGGCCGTGCTCACGTTCACGCGATCGAGATACGTGATGAAGTACATCACGCACAGCATCACCAGCACGATGCCGGTCGCTCGGAACAGCTTCATGTTTCGTCTCCTTGATGTTGTCTGACTGGCTGCCCGTGCCGGCGTCGAGGCCGGCCTCGGGGCGGGTCGTGCCGATGAAGCGGGGCGGGCGCGCGCCGGCGGCGGGCGAGGCGCGTCGCGACGGCCGCGCAGCCGCCCGTGAAGGGGAAAGGACTCGGCGGGCGGCGCGCCGGGTGCGCGCGCCGCCGGCCGGCGCTCAGGCCGCCGCGCGCAGGGCCGGTGCGTGCGGGCTCGCCGCGAGGTAGTCCATCGCCGCGACCACGCCGCTCGCGGCGACCGGCACGCCGGCGAGCCTCAGCCCCATCTCGCAGCCGGCGAGCGTGGCCATCAGCGTGAGGTCGTTGCAGTCGCCGAGGTGGCCGATGCGGAACATCGTCCCGCGCAGCTTGCCGAGCGCCTGCCCGAGCGACATGTCGAAGCGTTCGTAGATCAGCTTGCGCACGGCGTCCGCGTCGACGCCGTCCGGCATCATCACGCCGGTCAGCACGGGGCTGTAGACGGCCGGGTCCGCGCACTGGATCTCGAGGCCCCACGCGCGCACCGCGCGGCGCGTCGCTTCCGCGAGCCGCTGGTGGCGCGCGAACACCGCGTCGAGCCCTTCGCCGAGGATCATGTCGAGCGCCTCGGCGAGCCCGTACAGCAGGTTGGTGTTCGGCGTGTACGGCCAGTAGCCGTTCCGGTTCGCTTCGATGATGTCGTGCCAGCCCCAGAACGCGCGCGGCAGCCCGGCGTGCTCGCTCGCCGCGAGCGCCTTCGGCGACACCGCGTTGAAGCTGATGCCCGGCGGCAGCATCAGCCCCTTCTGCGAGCCCGATACCGTGACGTCGACGCCCCATTCGTCATGGCGGTAGTCGGCGGATGCGAGCCCCGAGATCGTGTCGACCATCAGCAGCGCCGGGTGCCCGGCCGCATCGATCGCGCGGCGCACCGCGGCGATGTCGGACGTGACGCCGGTGGACGTCTCGTTGTGCACCACGCACACGGCCTTGATGTCGTGCGCGGTGTCGGCGCGCAGGCGCGCCTCGATCAGGTCGGGCTGCACGCCGCGGCGCCAGCCCTCGATGCCCGGCAGGCCGAGGAATTCGGGCTTCAGGCCGAGCGCCTCGGCCATCTTCTTCCACAGCGTCGCGAAGTGGCCCGTCTCGTACATCAGCACGGTGTCGCCGGCGCTCAGCGTATTGGTCAGCGCCGCTTCCCACGCGCCGGTGCCCGACGCCGGATAGATGATCACCGGTTGCACGGTCTTGAAGATCTTCCCGATGCCGGCCAGCACCTTCAGGCCGAGCGCGCCGAATTCGGGGCCACGGTGGTCGATGGTCGGATAGCTCATCGCCCGCAGGATGCGGTCGGGCACCGGGCTCGGCCCCGGAATCTGCAGGAAGTGGCGGCCGGACGGATGGAAGTCGAGTTGCAGCATGGTCGTTCTGTCTCCTTGGTTGCATTTTGAATTTTGAATGCAAAATACTTTAGCAGAGCGATCGCGACGGAACCAAGCGCTGATTTCGCCGAAGATGCCGGTGTTTACCCGGCATTGGCGGGGCAATATTCGGGTCGGGCGAGTTGCAGTAGAATCGCGGGAAGCAAGAAGGAAGGACTTTGCATGCAAGATTTGAATGATCTGGAGCCTGCCGGCGGCGCGCCGGCACTGCCGAAACTGGAGCGGCAGCGGCTGCACGACACCGTCGTCGAGCACCTGCGCAAATTCATCGTCGAAGGCGTGCTGACGCCGGGCATGCGGCTGAACGAGCGCGAGCTGTGCGAGACGCTCGGCATCTCGCGCACGCCGCTGCGCGAGGCGTTCAAGGTGCTGGCGGCCGAGGGGCTGCTGGTGCTGTCGCCGAACCGCGGCGCGAGCGTGTACCGGATGAGCGAATCGGAGATCCGCGAGACCTTCGAGCTGATGTCGGGGCTGGAGGCGTTTTCAGGCGAGCTGGCCTGCGAGCGGATCACGCCGGCCGAGCTGGCGGAGATCAAGGCGCTGCATTACTCGATGCTCGCGTGCCGGATGCAGAACGACCTGCCCGGCTACTACAGCCGCAACCAGGAGATCCACGACCGCATCAACGAGGCCGCGCGCAATTCGGCGCTGCGCGCCACGTACCAGTCGATCAACCGGCGGATCATGTCGATGCGGTTCCGCTCGAACCAGCACGTCGAGAAGTGGGATCGCGCGGTGCACGATCACGAGGAGATGATCAAGGCGCTCGAGGCGCGGGACGGCAAGGCGCTCGCGGCGATCCTGCGCCGGCATCTGCTGGAGAAGCGCGACGCGGTGCTGCTGCTGCACGCGGAAGCCGGCGCCTGAGCGCGCACCGCGCGGGTTCGGAGCGCCGTGCGCGGGCCGGCCCGCTCGCCGCGGGTCGATCGGCTGAAGCGATCGACCCGCGGACGAGGCCGCGCCGGCCCCGTCGCGCGGGCCGTCAGAACGCGTGGCGAATGCCCGCGCGGCCGACCGCCTGCTTCTGGTTGCCGGACGGATTGAAGCCGGCGATCTGCGCGACTGGCGCGTCGCCGGCGGCCTTCTGGAACGCGCCCATCACGTAGACGCTGGTGCGCTTCGACAGCGCGTATTCGACGCTCAGGTTGAACTGGTGATACTTCGGCTCCGCGTTCGTCGCATGATCGCGGCCCGTCGTGTACGTATAGCCGGCGCCGACGGTCACGGCCGGCGTCGGCGTGACGAGCGTCGACAGCTCATAGTTCTGGAACGTCGCGTCGTGCCCCGCGCTGCCCTGCTGGAAGTTCGTGTTCGTGAAGTCGGCCAGCAGCTTGAGCCACTGCACGACCTGGTACGACGCGCCGACGCCGAACACCTTCTGCGCGCGCGCCGCGTCGAGGTAGTTGCCGTAGATCGCATTCGTGAAGCCGGGGTAGTTCTGGTAGCCCTGCGTCGATACACCCGGGTCGTTGATGCGCAGGTAGCCGACGCCGAAGCCCACCGGGCCCGCCGCGTAGCTGGCGCCGACGCTGAACGTCGCGTTGTCGGAGAAGCGGCCCGGCTGCCCGCCGAATGCATAGAGGCCGCCGAACGTGACGCCCGCGATCGTCGGGCTGCGGTACTTGACGGCGTTCGAGATCGGAAAGCCGTTGTCGGTGTTGTCCATGTCGTTCGGGTGTGCGAAGTAGTAGCCGCCGATGTTGCCGTTCAGCGTGAACGGCTCGACGTAGTCGACGATCGAATCCCACTGGCGGCCGAGCGTGAGCGTGCCGAGCTTCGTGTCGTTCAGGCCGACGTACGCGTTGCGCGAGAACGCGAGGCCGCTGCCGAGGCGGCCGGCGTTGAGGTCGAAGCCGCTTTCGAGCCGGAAGATCGCGCTCAGGCCGCCGCCGAGATCCTCGGTGCCGCGCACGCCCCAGCGGCTGCCGGCCGTCACGCCCGACGCCAGTTGCACGAGATGCTTGCCCTGCACGTTCGAGACGTAGTCGACGCCGTCCTCGACGATGCCGTACAGCGTGACGCTGCTTTGCGCATGAGCGGTGGCGGCCGCGGCGAGCGGCAGCGCGAACAGGATTCGTTTCATGATGAAGGTCCGGTGCGGAGTGGTTGTAAGACGGTGAACGGCGGTTCGATCCGGTGGCCGGTCGAGCGGCCGGGCGTACGTGCCGCGCGCCGCGATCGGGCGGCGATCGCGGCGGCGGGCGCGACGGCCCGTGGGTGACAGGAACGACGGGCGGCGCGCCGCTCAGTCGCGATACGCGCGCAGCAGCGCATCGGCGGCCCGGAAGTCGGGCGTGAGCGGGCGGTCGCGCTCGAGGAATGCGACCTTCGCACGCAGCGCGCGGTACAGCGGCTGCGTGGCCGGCGCGAGCGCGAACGACGGTTGCTTGCGCTGGCGCAGGTCGATCGCCTGCGAGGCCTCGATCAGTTCGAGGCCGAGCAGCGTGTAGCTCGCGTCGATCTGCGCCTGCACGCGCTGCACGACTTCCGGCGCGTTCGTCGCGATGTCCTCGATATTGCCGGCAACCGGCAGGTAGTCGAGCGACACGGGCATCGCCAGCGACTTCACGGCCATCGCGAGCGCGGTGGGCGGCTTCTCCATCGCGCCGAACGCGTGCACGGTGTCCTCGGTGCCGAGGAAGCGCGAGAGGCCGGTGAGGTGCGGGTCGTTCAGCTTGACGATGCGCTGCGCGGACGCGAGCGCGTTGTGGCCGAGCGCGAGCCCGAGCTGTTCGAACGCGAGCACCCACGGCAGCGGCTCGAAATTCGCGCTCGGCAGCACCGCGCCGCCGCCGTCGACATAGCCTGCCGCGTCCTGCACGCGGTTCGATTTCGGCGTGACACCGACCGCGACGCCGGGATTGTCGTCGCTCGAATTGAGCTGGACCTGCAGCAGCGCGCGCGCTTCGTCGTAGGTGCGATCCTCCTCGCCGAGCAGATAGACGCCGGAGCGGAAGCTGAGCGGGTCCTGCAGCGGCCGGTCCGGGTCGCGCTCCCACAGGCTGCTGCCCGCCAGCAGCGTGCGCAGCTGCGCGCCCGCGCGGAGCGTGGCCGGGAACGGCCGCAGCGCGAGCGTATCTTCGCGGAACGGCGACACGTTGCCGTTCAGCCCCTGCAGGCTCAGCGCGAACACGAGCTTCGACACGTGCGCGAGACGCGCCATGTCGGCAAGCGCGAGCGCCGCCATGCCGGCCGAATACGCGTTGGAACTCAGGATCGCGAGCGCGTCCTTGCCGTACGGGCGGATCGTCGCGATGCCGGCCGCCTTCAGCGCATCGGCGGCCGCCATCTTGCGGCCCTGGTAGTACACGTCGCCTTCGCCGAGCATCGCGAGGCCGACGTGGCTCAGGATCGTGATGTCGGCTTCGCCGATCGAGCCGTCCGCCGGCATCGCCGGCGTGACGCCGCGATCGAGGAACTGCGCGTACGCGTCGACGATCGCCGGCTGCACGCCGGCGCCGCCGTCGAGCATCGCGTTCAGGCGCGCGGCCATCGCGGCGCGGGCCACCCGCACGCTCATGTCGGGGCCGACGCTGCCCGAGTGCGCGTGGATCAGCCCGACGTTGAAGCGCGTCGACGCGTCGATCACCTCCTGCGACAGCTTGCCGTGCGCATCGACCATCTGGCGGTCCTTGTTGAGGCCGACGCCGACCGTCAGCCCGTAGATCTGCTGGCCGGCCGCGGCGGCCTTCAGCAGCACGTCGTGCGCGGCGACGACCCGCTGGCGGGCGGCCGGCGCGATCGACACGGCTTCGCCGTCGGCGATGCGCGCGATCGATTCGGGCGTGACGGTGCGGCCGTCGAGCAGGACGTCCGCGAAGGCGGGGACGGCGGCGAAAAGCGCGAGCGCGAGCGCGCTCCGCATGAGGAAGCGTTGCATGAAGCGGTTCTCCGGTTTCAGTCGTGACGTGAGGTGGAAGGCAAGGCGGCGATCGATGCGAGCGCGATGGCGCATGCGGCCATCACGTACCAGGCGGGTGCGAACGGGTTGCCGGACCGTTGCGTGAGCCACGCGAGGATCGCCGGCGCGAAGCCGCCGAAGATCGTCGCGGCGATGTTGTAGGACAGCGACATGCCGGTGGCGCGCACGCGGGTCGGGAACAGCTCCGACAGCGCGGCGGGCGCGACGCCGGTGAAGATCGCGACCATCACGCAGAACGCGCTCTGCACCGCGATCAGCGCGGCGAGCGTGTGCACGTCGGCGAGCCAGTGCAGCAGCGGGTACACCGACACGAGCATCAGCGCCGCGCCGGCCGTCAGCACCGTGCGCCGGCCGAAGCGATCCGACCAGCTTCCCGCGCATACGCAGGTGACGGCCATCAGGCAGTTGCCGACCAGCGACGCGACGAACGCGTCGCGCCCGTCGAAATGGAGCGCGCGCTGCACGTGCGTCGGCATGTAGATCACCAGCGCATACACGCACACGGCCCACAGCACCGAGAACCCGGTGCCGACCGCGAGTGCGCGCGGATGGTCGCGCACGACCTGCAGCAGCGGCGTCTTGCGTTCGGCCGGCGCGTGCGCGGCGCGCGCCAGCTCCGCGCGGAAATGCGGCGTTTCGTCGAGCGTCTTGCGCAGCCACAGGCCGACCGGCGCGATCGCGAGGCCGAGGATGAACGGAATCCGCCAGCCCCAGTCGCCGATCTGTTCGCGCGAGAGCACGAGCGTCACGGCGGTGGCGACCAGCGCGCCGAGGATGTTCGACGCGGCCATGCTTGCCTGCAGCCACGATGCGTAGCGGCCCTTGCGGTCCGCCGGCGCGTGCTCGATCAGGAACGCCGCGGCGCCGCCCACTTCGCCGCCGGCGGAGAAGCCCTGCAGCAGCCGGCCGCACAGGATCAGGAGCGGCGCGCCGATGCCGATCGCGGTGAACGGCGGCGCGAACGCGATGATGCCGGTGCCCGCCGCCATCACGAGGATGGTCAGCGTCAGCGCGGCCTTGCGGCCCGCGCGATCGCCGTACACGCCGATCGCCAGCGCGCCGAGCGGCCGCGCGATGAAGCCGATCCCGAACGCCATGAACGCCTCGACCAGCTCGGTGCCCGTGTTGCCGCGATGGAAGAAGTTCTGCGCGATGTACACGGCGAAGAACGCGTAGACGGAAAAGTCGTACCACTCCAGCGCGTTGCCGATCGACGCCGCGGCGATCGCTCGCCCGGCGCTCGACGTGGGGGGCGACGCGGCGATGGCCGTGTCGAGGGGAACCGCGGTTTGCTTCACATCGATCTCCTGTCGTCGTGCGGGGCGGGCTTACAGCCGGATGTGCGGAATCTGTCCGCGTTGCGCCTCGTCGAGCGCTTCCTCGTAGCCGGCGTCCGCATAGCGGATCACGCCGAGCGCGGTGTCGTTGGTCATCGACAGCGTGAGCCGCTCGTGCGCTTCCGCGCTGCCGTCGGCAACGACGGTCACGCCCGCGCTCGTCATGTAGCCGCTGTAGCCGCCGCCGCCCGAATGGATCGCGACGAGGTCGGCCATCGACGCGCAGTTCATCATCGCGTTCAGCAGCGGCCAGTCGGCCACCGCGTCGGAGCCGTCGCGCAGGTTCTCGGTCATGATGTTCGGGTGCGCCATCGCGCCGGCGTCGAGGTGGTCGCGCGTGAACGCGACCGGTCCGGCCAGCACGCCGTCGCGCACCATCGCGTTGACGGCTACCGCGAGCCGCGTGCGTTCGCCGTGGCCGAGCCACGCGATGCGCGCCGGCAGGCCCTCGAACGGCACGCATTCGCGTGCGCGCCGGATCCAGTTCGTGACGATCCGGTTGTCCGGGAAGTGTTCGAGCAGGTAGTCGTCGACGATGCGGATATCGTTCGGGTCGTTCGACAGCGCGATCCAGCGGAACGGGCCGATCGCGCGGCAGAACAGCGGGCGCAGGAACGCCTCGGTGAACACCGGGATCTCGAACGCGCGCGCCACGCCGCCGTCCTTCGCATGCGTGCGGATCAGGTTGCCGTTGTCGAACACGATCGCACCGCGATCCTTGAAGCCGAGCATCGCCTCGACGTGGCGCACGATCGACGCGCGGCTCGCGTCCATCAGCCGCGCGCGGTCGCGCTCGCGCAGCGCGCGCACTTCGTCGAGGGTATGGCCCGACGGCACGTAGCCGTACACGAGATCGTGCGCGGCCGTCTGGTCGGTGACGATGTCGGGCACCACGCCGCGCGCGAGGATCGCCGGGAACACGTCGGCCGCGTTGCCGAGCAGCCCGACCGAGATCGGCTCGCGGCGCGCCTGCGCGTCGCGGATCAGCGCGAGCGCCTCGTCGAGATCGCGCGCCTGCCGTTCGAGAAAGCCGATCTGCAGCCGCTTGTCGATGCGCGTCTGGTCGATCTCGACGACGAGCGTCGCCGCGTTCGCCATCCGGCCGGCGAGCGGCTGCGCGCCGCCCATCCCGCCGAGGCCGGCCGTCAGGATGAAGCGGCCGCGCAGGTCGTTGTCGAAATGCCGCTCGGCGATCCGCGAGAAGATCTCGTAGGTGCCCTGGATCACGCCCTGCGAGCCGATGTACTGCCAGTCGCCGGCCGTGAGCCCGCCCCAGCAGATCAGGTTGCGCCGTTCCAGTTCGTAGAAATGCTCGGCCTTCGCCCATTGACCGATCAGGTTGCAGTTCGCCATCACGACGAGCGGCGCGCGCGCATGCGTGCGCAGCAGGGCTACGGGCTTGCCGGACTGCACGACGAGCGTGTGGTCCTCGTCCATCGTCTTCAGCGTGCGCACGATCGCGTCGTGCGACGGCCAGTCGCGCGCCGCGCGGCCGAGCGCCGCGTAGACGATCAGTCGATCGGGGTCCTCGCCGACGGCGAGCACGTTCTCGAGCAGGCGCAGCAGCGCCTCCTGGCGCCAGCCCTTGCAGCGCAGCGCGGTGCCGGACGCGACTTCGAAGGTGCGGGTCATCTGGTTCGTCATCGTCGGCTCCGTTCAGCGGGCGAGCGCATAGTCGGCGATCGAGATGCCGAGCGCGGCTTCGACGGGCGGGTAGACCGCCGGATCGAACACCGACGACGACAGCGGAAGGTGCGCCTTCGCCACCCGCAGCACGTGGATCTCCATGCCTTCCTTCAACTGCCCGGCGCTGACGGGGCGGCCTTCGGCATCGAGCGTCGTGATGACGTCGGGATAGGTCGCGATGCGCGCGCCGTGCGCGTCGTCCACCGCCATGTGCTCGTTCATCACGTGAATGACCGCGCGCCGCGCGCCGCTGCCGAGATAGACGAGGCCGACGTCGAACGCCTCGCGCGTGTATTCGAGCGTGTTGCGCTCGACCTTGCCGCTCGCGACGATCTCGCCTTGCGTGGCCGCGCAGATCGCATCGATCACCGCGCTGCCGCCGCGCCGTTCGGCGTCGATGATCGCTTCGCCGAGCGCGAGCGCGCGGCTGATGCCGCCGAGCGCCGCATGCTGGCGCACGTACGACGCGCGAAGCGGATTGCGGCAGCTCGCGATGAAGCCGCCGGCCATGTCGGCCGCCTTGCGCAGCACCGGCGACACTTTCGCGGTCGCGCCGCGCACGACCACTTCCATGTAGGCGTGGCGCTCGCGGTTGCCGCCGGCCGCGGCCTGGATCATCGGCGCCGTGCTCGACGCGAGGCCGAGCGAGCCCATGTCGCCGGTCGGGTGCGCGCGGATGTCGCCCACCGCGTCGACCACCTTGGTGCCGAGCAGCGCGGACGGCAGCCACGCGTTCAGCGTGCTCGACATCCCGTTCTGCCCGATGATGAGCCCCGCGAGCGGCGCGCCGAGCGCGTCCTGCACGAGCTGCGCGGCCTTCACGTAGTCGGCGCCGAGCATCTGCCAGTCGGTGAGGCCGCCCGGCGCGCCGATCGCGGCGGCCGTGGCGATCCATGCGTCGTCCGGCAGCTCGTCGACGCTCACCAGTTCGGGGCGGCCGATCGTGACCGCGAGCGTGCCGAGCTCGCGGCCGTGGTCGGCCCAGCCGCCGCCGCCGCAGGCGAAAACCGAGCCGCCCTTGACGGCGGCTTCGACGTCCTTCGAAGACAGAATGCGTCCCATGTGTCGTTTGTCCTGAGAGGGAAAAAGGGCTGTACGCGCCGGCCGGAAGGCGTTGCTTGGCGGTACTGTCCAAACGATTCTAGGGACGCCGAATATTGAGCGTTATTGCTATTTTATGGAGACTTCATAACGCGATGTTAAGTCTAGGGTAATCCCGGTGACGCCCGGGCGGCGGGCCGGGGGCGGGGTCGTCCACCGCCGCCGACGAGGCGTCGAAATGCATGCCGCACCAGGCGTCCGGCCTGCTGCAGCGACGCAATTCACGCGTCGGCAGGCAGCGCGTGCAGCGTGTCGATGAACGCGTGCGCGAGGCGCGACAGCGGCGCGAGCACCGGGTGCAGCACGCTGACCGGCGCGGCGATGGTCGGCACGATCGGCTTCACGACGATCTGCGGCCACACGGGCCCGGCGACCGTCAGCTCGTCGATCAGCGCGATGCCGGTGCCTGCCTGCGCGAGCGCGCACGCGACATGCGCCTGCTGCACCTCGATCTTGACCTGCGGCACGAGGTCCTCGTCGCTGAACAGGCGGCGCATCAACTGCCCGAGCGGAATGTCGCTGCCGTAGCCGATCAGCGGCTGATTCGCGAGATCGCGCACGGCGAGCGTCTTGCGGCGCGCGAACGGATGCGACGCGGGCACGGCCGCGACCATCCGGTTTTCGTAGAGGCGCCGGCTTTCGACGTTCGGGTGCGTGTCCTGCAGGAACGCGATGCCGAGCTCGACCTGCTGCGTGAGCACCGCTTGCAGCAGCACGCCCGGAATCATCGTGTGCAGGATGATCCGCACGTCGGGGTAGCGTTCGTAGAACGCCGCGATCGCGCGCGGCAGCAGCGATTGCCCGAGATTGGGGCTGCATGCGATGCGCAGGTGGCCCATCCGGTTCTCGATCAGGTCCTCGGCGATTTCGTTGACGCGTTGCACGCCCTGGTACACCGCATTGACTTCGACGAACAGCCGCTGCGCTTCCGGCGTCGGGTAGAGCCGCCCCTTGATGCGTTCGAACAGTGCGAGGCCGAGCCGCTGTTCGGCATACGAAATGAGTCGCGAGACGGCCGGCTGCGACACGTGCAGCAGTTTCGCCGCGCCGCTGATCGAGCCGGTCAGCATGATGGCGCGAAACACCTCGATCTGGCGCAGGTTCAGACGCACAGCCTTAACTCCATGTTATGTGAGGACGATAAATCGGCAAGAGACATTCTGGCAGAGCGCTGCATAAACTGCTCGTGATCAAAAAAGCAGGAGGCGGACATGAGCGAATTCGAGCAGGTGGTGCGCGGCCGGTTGGTCGACGCACGCGAGGTGGTGGACGACGGCTGGCTCGCGATCCGGGGCGGGCGCATCGCCGCGCGCGGGACGGGCGCGCCGCCGGCGGCGCGCGACACGATCGACGCGCGCGGGCAGTGGGTGCTGCCGGGCGTCGTCGACGGGCAGGTGCATGCGGCGAGCCAGGCGAACCAGGAGGGGCTCGGCCACGCGTCGCGCGCCGCTGCCGCGGGCGGCGTGACGGTGATGGTCGACATGCCTTACGACGATCCGGAGCCGGTCGCATCGCGCGCGCAGCTCGACCGCAAGATCGCCGAAGCCGAACGCGACTGCCACGTGGACGTCGCGCTGTACGGCACGCTCAACGCGAAGCACGGCCTCGACGCGGCGGCGGGGCTGATCGACGGCGGCGTGTGCGCGTTCAAGTTCTCGACGTTCGAGGCGACGCCCGGCCGGTTCCCGCGCGTCGAGGAAGACGTGCTGTACGACGCGTTCCGCCTGATCGCGCCGTCGGGCCTCGCGTGCGGCGTGCACAACCAGATGCAGGAGATGACGCGCAAGAACGTCGCGCGGATGATCGAGGCCGGCGACACGGGCTGGGATGCGTTCCTGCGCGCCCATCCGCCGCTGATCGAGAACCTGGCGACCGCGCTGATCTACGAGATCGGCGCGGAGACGGGCGCACGCGCGCACGCGGTGCACGTGTCGACGTCGCGCGGCTTCGAGCTGTGCAACATGTTCCGGCAAGCCGGCCATCGCGCGAGCATCGAGACCTGCGTGCAATACCTGATGCTCGATCACGAAACGCACACGAAGCGCTTCGGCGCGAAGACGAAGCACTATCCGCCGATCCGGCCGCGCGCCGAGCAGGCGCTGCTGTGGACGCACGTCGCGCGCGGCGAGTGTACGTTCGTGTCGTCGGATCACGTGAGCTGGGGGCTCGAACGCAAGGGCGATCCGAACGTGTTCCGCAATGCGTCGGGCGGCCCGGGGCTCGAAACGCTGCTGCCGGCGTTCTGGACCGGCTGCGAACAGCACGGCATCGCGCCCACTCGCGTGGCCGGGCTGCTGGCGACGAACCCGGCGCGGCACTTCCTGCTCGACGACCGCAAGGGCTCGCTCGACGTCGGCGCCGACGCGGACTTCGTGATCCTCACGCCGGAGCGCTATGCGTTCGATCCGTCGCGCAGCCTGTCGGCCGTGCAGTGGAGCGCGTTCGAGGGCATGGAATTCTCGGTGCGCGTCGCCGCCACCTATTGCCGCGGCGCGCTCGTCTACGACGGCGCACGCGTCGTCAACCCGGCCGGGTCGGGCCGCTTCCTGAAGCCGCACGGCAGCCGTTCGATCGCCACCCAAACGGAGCACGCATGAATCCGACGACTTTTCCGCCGCTGAATGCCGAGCGCCTGAACGCGCGCGTCGAGCAACTGGCGCGCCTGACGCGGCCCGACGTGCCGTGGACGCGCCGCGCGTTCTCGCCGCTGTTTGTCGAAGCGCGCGCGTGGCTCGCCGCGCAGTTCGCGGAAGCCGGGCTCGCGGTGTCGACGGATGCGGGCGGCAACCTGATCGGCCGCCGCGAAGGCAGCGGGCGATGCACGAAGCCGCTCGTCACGGGGTCGCACTGCGACACGGTCGTCGGCGGCGGCCGCTTCGACGGGATCATCGGCGTGCTCGCGGGCATCGAGGTCGCGCATACGCTGAACGAGCAGGGAATCGTGCTCGACCATCCGCTGGAGGTGATCGATTTCCTGTCCGAGGAACCGAGCGACTACGGCATCTCGTGCGTCGGCAGCCGCGCGCTGTCGGGCGTGCTCGACGCGGGCATGCTGCGGGCGACGAACGCCGGGGGCGAAACGCTCGCGGACGCGCTGCGGCGCATCGGCGGCAACCCGGACGCGCTGCACGAACCGCTGCGCGCGCCGGGCAGCACGGCCGCGTTCGTCGAGCTGCATATCGAGCAGGGGCCGGTGCTGGAGACGCGCGGCTTGCCGATCGGCGTCGTGACCCACATCGTCGGCATCCGGCGCGTGCTGATCACCGTGACCGGCCAGCCCGACCACGCCGGCACGACGCCGATGGACATCCGCCGCGATGCGCTCGTCGGTGCCGCGCACCTGATCGAGGCCGCGCATGCGCGCGCTTCGGCGCTGTCGGGCAACCCGCACTACGTGGTCGCGACGATCGGGCGGATCGCGATGACGCCGAACGTGCCGAACGCTGTGCCGGGGCGCGTCGAGCTGATGCTCGAAGTGCGCAGCGACAGCGCCGCGGTGCTCGACGATTTTCCCGAGGCGCTGCTGGCCGGGGCGGCCGCGCGGCTCGATGCGTTGCGGCTTTCCGCGCACGCGGAACACGTGAGCCGCGCGCGGCCGACCGACTGCCAGCCGCTCGTGATGGATGCGGTCGAGCAGGCGGCCGCGCAGCTCGGCTATCCGAGCATGCGGCTACCGAGCGGCGCCGGGCACGACGCCGTGTACGTCGCGCCGACGGGGCCGATCGGGATGATCTTCATTCCGTGCCTGGGCGGGCGCAGCCATTGCCCGGAGGAGTGGATCGAGCCGCGCCAGCTGCTCGACGGCACGCGCGTGCTGTACCGGACACTCGTCGCGCTCGACCGTTCGCTGGCGAACGCCGCGTAGCGGCCGCCCTGCGGCGTCCCGCGCGGCGCGCCGTCACAGCGCCGCGCGCTGCCCCTCGCGCGGCCCGTGCCCGGTCCAGCGCTTGAACGCGCGCCGGAAGTTGTGCGCGTCGCTGAACCCCACTTCATGCGCGACGTCCTCGATCGACAGCCGCGGGTTGCTCAGCAGCGTGAACGCGCGCTTGCGGCGGATCGTGTCGATCACCGTCTGATACGACACGCCCTGATCGGCGAGCCGCCGCCTGAGCGTGCGCTCGCTCATGCACAGCTGCGCGGCGATCGCGGCGAGCGATGGCGTATGCCGCAGGTCGCGCCGCATGATCCGTTCGATCGACTCGAGAAACTCGGTGCCTTCGGATTCGGGCGGCAGCGCGTCCTGCAGGAATTCGAGCACCTGCCGATGCGCCAGCGGATCGTGCGTCGCGATCGGGCGGCTGCCGAGCGACGCGTCGCACGACAGCAGGTTCTGCTCCTGCTCGAAGCGCACCGGGCACGAGAACACGCGCGCGTACTGTTCCGCGTACGGCGGCGGCGGGTAGCCGAGGTCGATCACCTTCGGCTGGAACGCGGGGCCGACGAGCGAACGCCCGATCTTCATGAAGCTGCCGAACGCCTCCTCGACGAGGAACGCCTCGATGTCCGGCTCGAGCAGCACGTTGGTCGCGCGGATCGACAGCGTGCGCGCGTCCGACACCAGGTCGAAGCGCATCAGCGGCCCGGTGTGGCGCTGCAGTTCGAGGCCGACCGTGATCGCATCCTTCAGCGTGGGGCTCGTCAGCATCGCGTAGCCCACCAGCCCGATCGACGCGATCGTCTCGCTCGTGCCGAGTTCGAGGCCGAGCGCGCGCCCCGGCGCCATCTCCAGTGCGCGCCGGATCATCGTGCCGGCCTGGCGCAGCGAAATCCGGCACGACGGATTCGACAGGTCGGCGACGTCGAAGCCGAGCCCCAGGCACAGCCGGGTGGGGTCGATGCCCAGTTCCTTGCTTGTCTCCGCCAGGCACCGCAGTAAATGGACCGGCAGATTCGCCGTCGTATAACGGGCGGTATCGTCCATGAACGCTCCGTGTTTTTTTCCACGGATTGTACTCGTCCCGCCCGGCCGGGGTGCCGCCCCGGCCGTCATCGGCCACATGCCACGCGGCCCCGCTTCAGAAGTAGTGACGCAGGCCGACCGTCGCGCCGAGCTGCGTGGTGCTCGTGCTCGGCGCCTGCCCGTTCACGCCGACGAGCTGCGCGCCGACCAGCCCGCCGCGGTAGAGCGCGTAGTCGACTTCCGCATAGAGCATGCTGCGCTTCGACAGGCTGTAGCCGGCGATCACCTGGAACTGGCGCGCGCGGCCGTCGAAATCCGCCGTGTAGCCGGACTGCTGGGTCCACCACGCGTTGACGGCCGCGGTGAACGCCGTCGTGAAGCGGTAGGTCAGCCCCGCGAGCGCCATCTTGCGGCGGCGGAATCCGCCGGGCGTCGTCGGGTCGGCCACCTGCGCGGGCGAGATGATGCCGAGCCCGGCCAGGTCGGTCGGGCTGAACGGGCCGTTCTCGAACGACGTGAAGTCGTTGTCGCGCGCGTTCTCGATATAGCCGGCGTTGACGGTTGCGTTGCCGATCGTCACCGAGCCGCCGCCCGCGTAGATGTCGAATTTCCCGTGCGTGACGTCGTCCCAGCTGCGCATGAACGATGCGCCGACCGTGAACGGCCCCTTGTCCGGCGCGTATGCGGCGGCCGCGCCGAGCTGGCTGCCGAGCACGCCGCCGCCCGCGTGGCCGCCCGGCGCGTATTGTGCAAGCAGGTAGAGGCTGCCGAGCTGCGCGCCGTACTGGATCATGTTGCTGGTGCGCGCGCCCGCGAGCATCGTCTGCTCGGGCTTGAACAGGTTGAAGTACGGGTCCTGCGGGCCGGCCCACAGGTTCGAGCCGTAGGTCAGCGACACCATCTCGAACGGCACGTTGTACTGGCGCCCGAGCGAAAGCTGGCCGAGCGACGTCGACGTGAGCCCCACGTACGCGACCTGGAAGAAGTTCGGCGAGCCGGCCGGCACGATCGCGCCGCTGTTCGGGCCGAAGTGGCTTTCCACGTTGAACTGCGCGGACAGCCCGCCGCCCAGGTCCTCGTTGCCCTTGAGGCCCCAGTAGCTTTCGGTCAGCCCGCCGCCGTCGGTCATCGAGATCTTGCGGCCCGTCGACACGGGCGTGCCGTCCGCGCCGTAGGACACCCCGTGCGTTTCGTAGCGGATGCCCGCGTCGATCACGCCGTAGAGCGTCACGTTGCTTTGCGCGTATGCGCCGGTACAGGCCAGGACCATCATCGCGCAGCACGCCGCGCGAACGCTATCGTGACGATTCATTCTGGACTCCGCATCTCTGCATGGAACAGGGGGGCAGGCGGCGTTGCACCGCCGGAAACGAATGTAGGAAGCCAAATTTACGCGGGCCAAGGCCGCGCCGGCCAATCTCGTGGTGCGCCGCGGCCACGCGATGGCGCGGTGCGGTCAGGACGACGCGCGGGCGACGGCGCCGGGCGCGGCGCGGCGCAGCGCAAGCCGCACGAACGGCGCGGCGGCCAGCACGGCCACGCACAGCACGTGCGCGACGTGCATGCCGCCGAAGCGGCCGAGCAGCGCGCCGGACAGCGCGGTGCCGATGCCGGCCGCGAAGAACGTGACGACGAGCGTGCGCGCGACGAGCGAGCCGTCCGGATCGACATCGGAGAGCATGCCGGTGAGGAACGGCACGATCACGAAGAACGCGGCGTTCAGCACGAACTGGCTCAGGAAGTACGCGGTGCCGCCGCGCGCACCGAAGAACCATTCGATCGACCCGATCATCGCGAGCTGCGCGGCCCAGATCAGCGCGAGGCGGTGCTTGTGGCTGGCCGGATGCGACGGGATCGCCGCGCCGACGAAGCCGAGCAGCGACGACACCGACAGCAGCACGCCGATCGTCGTCGGCGACAGCCCGGCGCGCTCGCCGACGAAGCCGGCGATGGCCCACTGCGACGCCTGCACGCCGTACACGAGCGCGGTCACGATCCAGATCGCGACGACCGGCCGCCACGGCAGCGCATGGCCGCGCGCACGCGCCGGCGCTTGCGCGCTCGCGAATGCGCCGATGCCGCGGATCGCGGGCGCCAGCACGGCGACGACGGCCGCCAGCAACGCGAACACCCAGCGCCCGAGCCACGCGGCCGGCATGGCGGAGATCAGCACGAGGATGCCGCCGTTGACGCCGCCCGCGAGCAGGTTGATTTGCCCCCACAGGCGGTCGGTCGACGCGCGCTGCGACACGCCGGACGCGACCACGACGAACAGCATGCCTTCGAACAGCCCGGTCAGCCCGCGCGCGGTTGCCGCGGACGCGACGCCGGGCGCGAGCGCGCTGAGCGCCTGTCCGGCGATCGTGCCGAACAGCCCGGCCAGCGTGAACGGCCCGGCGGCGCGCGCGATCCGGTGCGACAGCAGCGCGCAACTGATCGCGATGCCGAGGATCTCGGCGCTGACGAGCGCGGTCGCCGTGCCTTCGTCGAGGCCGAAGCGCGTCATCACCGCCGCGACGAGGAACGGCGACAGGATCAGGCCGTTGGTGGCCGCGGCGAACGCGAGCGCGAGGCGCACGACCGCGCCGGTCGACGGATCGGGGCGCGACTGGGCGGCCATGTGCAGGGTGGCGGTGCTCATGAAGCCTCCTGGTTGGATCGCGGACGATCTTGCGCGATGCCGGCCGTTTCGTGCATCGGGTGTGTCCCGCGTGTCGCGGGTGCGACGGCGGCCGTGCGCCCGCCTTGCCGGACGCCGAACAGCGCGCGCAGGTACGGCGTCAGGAAGCGGCCGTGCGGGTCCATGCGCTCGCGCAGCGCGAGGAAATCGTCCCAGTGCGGGTAGCACGCCGCGAGCTCGGCGGCCTTCATCGCATGCACCTTCCCCCAGTGCGGCCGGCCGCCGTGATTGCGGCAGATCGCCTGCACGCCCGCGAAGTAAGCGTCGAACGGCATCCCGCGATACTGGTGCGCGGAGATGCGCACGCTGTCGCGCCCGTAGTCGGGGCTCAGCCAGATGTCGTCGCCGCGCACCCAGCGGTATTCGATCGGGAACATCAGCGGGAAGCTGCGGCGCGCGATGAACGCACGGATCTCGCGCAGCGCGTCGGCGCCGCGCTCGGCCGGCACCGACCATTCCATTTCGTTGAAGCGCACGCGGCGCACCGTCGACAGCATCGCGTAGCTCGCGTCCACGTGCCGGCCGGCCGACACCGTCGATGCGCACAGCCGGCTCAGTGCCGGGCACAGCGACGGCACGCGCTTGCCGAGCCCGCACAGCGCGCCGAACACCGTGTTCTCGAGGAACGACTCGGACGCGCGGCTCGCCCAGTGCACGGCGTCGGCCGGCTCGTCCGTCATGTCCCACGCCTTGGTCAGCACGGTGTCCGCGTGCGGGAACCAGTAGAACTCGAACGAGCGGTGCTTCGCGATCAGCGCATCCGCTTGCGCGAGGCAGTCGTCGAGCCGCATGCCGCCGCGTTCGAGGCGCAGGTTGAACGCGGGCACGAGGCGCAGGCCGATCTCGGTCAGCACGCCGAGCGCGCCGAGCCCGATCCGGCCGCCCGCGAACAGGTCGGGATGCGTGTCGGCCGTCGCGCGGATCTCGCTGCCGTCCGCGCACATGAAGGTCAGGCTGTCGATCTGCGTCGACAGGTTGCCGAGCGTGATGCCGGTGCCGTGCGTGCCGGTGCTGGTCGCGCCGGCGATCGACTGCACGTTGATGTCGCCGAGGTTCTCCATCGCGAGGCCGTGCGCGGCGAGCGCGGGGCCGAGCGTCCACAGCCGCGTGCCGGCATGCACGCGCGCGATGCGCCGGTCGCGATCGATGTCGATCACGCCCTGCATCGCGTCGAGCGACAGGATCACGTCGTCGGTCTGCACGAGCGGCGAGAACGAATGACCGGCGCCCGCCGCGCGCACGGTTGCGCCGGACGCCGCCGCATCGCGCAGCACGGTCGCGAGCGCGGCGCGCGACGCGGGTGTCGCTACGGTTGCATCCGGACTGCTGACATATCCCGACCAGTTGCGCCACATGGCGTTGTCTCCCTGGGTGTCGTTTGAATGGTGTGAACGGGTTGAACGACGGGCCGCGCGGCCCGCTAGAAGAAGCTCTTGCCTTCGCCGCGATAGGTGGGCGCTTCGCCGATCACGCGGCCGCCGCGAATCAGCAGCAGCGTGTTGAAGCGCTCGCACAGCTCGCCGGCCTTCGCGTGGCGGAACAGGATCGGGTCGCCGATTCGCGGCGCGAAGCCGGGCGGCACGCGCACGGGCGTCTGCACCTCGCCCGCGCCCTCGTTGGCGATCAGCGCGCAGCCGGCCGGCAGCCACGGGCGCGGCAGGCGGCTCTTGCCGGCCGGGCCGGACGCGATGTAGCCGCCGCCCGAGCAGGTCACGATGCCCGGCTGCGGAATCCGCACGACCGGCAGCGCGAAGCCGGCCGCCGGCTGCGCATGGAATGCCGCGTAGTGATCGAACAGCGCCGGCGCGTACAGGCCGGAGCCGGCCGCGAGCTCGGTGACGGATGCGTCGCCCAGCGTGCTCTCGAAGCTGCCGGTGCCGCCGCCGTTCACGAAGCGCAGCGTGTGGCCGGCCGCCGCGAGCGCCTGCACCGCCGCGTGACGGCGCGCGTTGATCTCGCGCGCGGAGCGCCGCTTCAGGTGGCGCACCAGCGCGTTGCGCGCGCCGCCGCCCGGTTCGGTATCGGCGACCCCCGCGATCTGGCCTTCGTAGCCCATCAGCCCGTCGAGCCGCACGTGCTGCCGCTGGCCGATGCGGTGCGCGAGCGCGAGCACGCCGGCCACATCGCGCACCGGCGAGCGGTACATGCCGAAGTACAGGCCGGGATACGCGGACGACATGTCGAGGTCGATCGCGAGCGGGATCGTCACGCGTTCCTCGCGCGCGATGCGGTCGATCGCGTCGACCTGCGCGTCGTCGTCGACCATCAGCGTGATCGAGCGGCCGCGCCCGAGTTGCGCGGCCACCGCGCGCAGGTCGTCGGGTTCGACGCTTGGATACGCGACCACGATGTCGTCGAATCCGCCGTGAGCGAGCCACGCGGCTTCGGCCGCCGAATAGCACAGCAGCCCCTGCATGAACGGGCCGGCGGCGAGCACCGCGCCGATCAGCTCGCGCGAGCGCACCGACTTCGTCGCGAGCCGGATCGGCAGGCCGCGTGCGCGGCGCTTCAGGTCGGCGAGGTTGGCGTCGAGACAGTCGAGATCGACGAAGGCGGCCGGCAGCCGGCGGCCCGCGAGCGCGTCGCGATAGGTCGGATAGTCGTGGATGGCGGCGGGTGCGCGATGGGGAAGGTCTGCACGGCTCATGGAACGGGCTCGGCTGGGTGGGGTCTGCGTCGCGCCGACCGTTCGGCGCGTGTCGGAAATCAGCATAGGGCTCGCAAAAATGCCGACCAAGCGCTGAGCGGGTCGTTCGACGGGTCCGATCCGGCCATCCGTCGCGGCCGCGCGCATCGGCGGCCGTCGTGCGGCGCGCGGCTGGATCGCTGCTTGCTTGGCATTGCGATACGTCCGGCGCGTGGCGACGCGAAGCGCCGCAGGGCGGGCGCGGCGCGCACGTTGGCGGGTTCATGCGAGCGGCACGCGCATGCGTTTCAAACGTCGCGCCGGGCGTGGTCGACGCGCGAAGGTTTAGTGCCTGCGTTCTAGCGACGCTTTTGACTGCCTGCCGGATTCGACCTAGAACCTACTCGCGGATGCACCGGCGCAGAACGGCATGACGTGACGAGGAGGCGACGTGAAGAAGAACAGGGCACTCTGGCGGCGCACAGGCGCGATCGCGGCGATCGGCGTGGCGGTCGCGGTCTGGCGATACGAATCGGCGACGCCGGCGCACGCGGCGTCCTCCGCCGTACCCGACGCGACGGCGCGCGCGCAAACCGATGCGGCGGACACGTTCGGCACCGGCGCCGCGACGCCCGGCCCCGAGGAGCGGCGGCTCGACGTCGACGCGCTGCGCCGCAGCCTCGCGGGTCGCCCCGACGCGGATGCCGAAGTGAAGCGCATCGTCGCGTTCGCGCGCTTTCGCGACGAAGTCGCCGCGTACGGCAACGGCCGCAACAGCCTGCCGCCGGCGGAACGCACCGCGCTCGCGCGCCGGATTCTCGACGAGCTGCCCGACCATGTCGCGCGCAACGAGATCGTGCCCGTGCAGGCCGAGGCGCTCAGCGCGGCCTTGCTGACCGATACCGAAGCCGATCCGGCGACGCGCGGCGCGGCGATCCGGTCGATGCGCGCGCAATGGGACGCGTATGCGCAGCAGACGGTCGGCCCGTCGCCCGCGCAGGACCCGCGCTATCTCGCGTACGAGCAGCAGAGCCGCGACGTGGTGCGCCAGGTGCAGGCGAGCATTGCCGATCCCGATCAGCAACAGACCGTCATCGCGCAGCGCCTGCAGGCGCTGCGCGTCCAGCTGTACGACGGCGCTTCACCGTCCGGCGCGCACTGAGCGCCGCATCCGCGCCGCCGGGACGATGCCCGGCGGACGCGTCACGTCCATCGACCAGGAGGGGAAATGTCATCAGCACGATGCCTGCTGCGCGTCGCCGTCGCGACGCTGCTCGGTTGCGCGGCACTGAACGGCCATGCCGCCGATACGACGGTGCCGGACCCGTCGATTCCATATTATTCGTGGTACGAAGTCACGCTGCCGGAGAGCAGCGGCGCGTCGTGCGGCAACGGCACGCCGATGCGTTTCTACGTCAACCGCGCGCAGTCCGACAACCTGCTGTACATGATGGAGCCCGGCGGCGCGTGCTGGGACTACGGCACCTGCACGCAGACGTCCACCGGCGCGGAGGCCGGCCTCGGCGGCTTCAATCCGGACGGCATTCCGCACAACTACATGAACGGCACCGCGAGCGAGAGCCTGCTGTCGTCGTTCCTGTCGCCGCTGATCACGCGCATGGATCTCGCGCACATCCTCGTCGGCGAGCCGAAGGTTGAGACGCAGCAGTGGACACAGGTTTTCGTGCCCTATTGCACCGGAGATATCCACATGGGCAGCGCGGTGCGCGACTACACGTCGCCCACCGGCGACTGGCGCCTCCAGCACTTCAGCGGGCTGAAGAACGTCCAGGCGGTTGCGCAGTGGCTGGTGTCGCACGGCTTCGGCAAGCCGAGCCGGCTGCTCGTGTACGGGATGAGCGCGGGCGGCTACGGCACGCTCGCGAACTATGCGACGCTGCGCAACACGCTGCAGCCGCAGGCGCATAGCTCGCTGCTCGACGATGCCGGCACCGTGTTCAACACGCCGTTCGATGCGGACGCGGCCGCGCATCCGTCGGTCGGCCTGTACGACCGGGCGCGCACCGAGTGGGGGATGACGGGCCCCGACGGGATGATCACCGTGAACAGCCGGCTGACCCGCCAGTTCGACCCGGGCAACATGGGGAGTGCGTATGCGGCGCTGTCGGCCACGTATCCGCACGACCGCTTCGGCTTCTCCAGCTACCAGCGCGACAAGATCATCGCCGCGTATCACTATCGCGCGTTCGTGCCGGCGGTGATCGCGGCGCCCGACGACGCGACCAAGGATTCGCTGTCGCTCGCGATGTTCGCGCAGGAGCTGGACGGGCTGAAGCAGACGCTGAACCCGCTGCCGAACTTCGGCTACTTCATGCCGTGGGCGCGCAACGACTTCATCGACAACCACCAGGTGACGGCGGTCAGCTTCACCGGCTCGGGCATCCACGAGAACGGCATCGACGGCGATATCGGCACGTTCGTCGACAACCTGCTGAACCAGCAGGACCCGGCCGATACGCCGGTGATGAAGGCGTTCCGCACGCAGCAGTGGTCGGATTTCACGTTCTCGACGTTTCTCGCGTGGATCGACAGCGTGCTCAACCTGACCGGCGAGGCGGGGCCGATCTCGGGGCACCGGGCGTGACGGAGCGGCGGCAGGCCTGAACGGACGACGGCGGCGCGGTGCGCCGCCGTTTCGTCAGCGCGGGTACATCCGCGCTTAAAACGGATCGTCGTCGAAGCGGGACGATGCGGGCCGGCGCTTCATCGCCTTCAGCCATTCCCTGACGTTGTCCGGATCCTCGAACTCGCGCAGCGCGACGGTCAGGTCGTGGTTGCTGCGCTGCATGTCGGCCATGTCGCGTGCGAGCATGCGCAGGACGGTGTCGGGCGCGATCCTGACGGACGGCGCGATGCCGTAAGTCCGCCGGAAATCGGCCTCGACGTGCAGGATCTCCTGCTCCAGCTCGCGAAGCTGTTCCTCCAGGATGCCGTTGTAGTGCGTCAGCCGCTCTTCGCTCAGGCCGTCGATCGTGCGCCGGTCGATCTGCTCGATCTCCAGTTGCAGTTCGAGCAGTTGCAGCAGGTTGCCCTTCGCATACGCGTGGTTGACCCGCTGCATCAGCACCGTCTTGCGTTCCTGCTCCCGCGGATCGGTTTCACGATCGGGGTGCAGCGCGCTGGCGAGCTTGCGATAGACGTCGCGGATCGACTTGCTCGATGCGGCCTGCTCGGCTTCGCGCCTGACCTGCGCGGCCGACGGCCTCGGCGCTTTCCTGCGCTTCGCGCGCCGGGCCTCGCGGGCCTCGTGCGCGGCCATGTCGCGACGGAACTGTTCGTCCTGCTCGGCCTGCATGCGTTCGAGGAGCGCGTCGGGCGACAGCGTGTCGAGATCGACCGGCGGTTCGGCGCCGGGCGTCGGCTCGGGTTCCGGCCGTGCCGCCTCGGGATCGGTATCGCTGCCGTCGTCGTCCGCGCCGTACCGGTCGTGGATGGCTTTCAGCCGTGCGTCGTCGCTGATTTCCAGCAGGTTGCGCGCCATGCCTGCGATCAGCCCGGACAGCGTGCGTTGCTCGGCCTTGCTCAGGCCTTTCTGCAGGAACGCATCGTCGAGACGCTGAAGCAGCTCGATGCGCAGCGCGGTCGACGCCTGTTCGAGCGGCAGCAGCCCGTCGACGAATTTTTTCTGGAAGGCGGGCGTGATGGCGTCCCACGCGACGAGACGTTCGCGCCGCTTTTCGATCTGCTTGACGAGCGTGTTGAACGTTTTCTGGGCTTTCGACAGGCTGGCTGTCTCGTGGCCGGGCGCGATGGCGACCGCGGTTCCGCGACGTGCGGTCATGATGGCTTTCCTTCGGCTGCGGCAGGGGGCGCAGCAGGCCGGTATTTTAGCCGGATGCGCGCTTATTCCAGGAACAGTTGCCCCTGCCCGGAGATCACGCGTTCGAAATCGTCCTTGAGGAACGGCAGTATCGCATCGGCGACCGGCTGGAGCTGGCGGCTCAGGTAGAACGCATAGTCGATCGGCGAGCGCATCGTTTCGAGCGGCTCGGGGCCGGCCGTCGTCATCACGTAGCTGATCCAGCCGCCGCGCTGGTACTGCAGCGGCCGGCCCTGCGCCTGATTGAATTCGTCGGCGATCCGGGCCGCGCGCACATGCGGCGGCACGTTGCGCTCGTACTCGCGCAGCGGCCGGCGCACGCGCTTGCGGTACACGAGCTGGTCGTCGAATTCGCCGGCGAGCGTGCGCCGCACGTAGTCGCGAACGAAGTCCTGGTAAGGCTCGCGCAGGAACACGCGCCGGTACAGCTCGCGCTGGAACTGCTGCGCGAGCGGCGTCCAGTCGGTGCGCACCGTCTCGAGCCCCTTGAAGACGAGATCCTCGCCGCCGCCGGCGGCCGCCGCGAGCCCCGCGTAGCGCTTCTTGCTGCCTTCCTCCGCGCCGCGCACGGTCGGCATCAGGAAGCGGCGGTAGTGCCGCTCGTATTGCAGCTCCAGCGCGCTGTCGAGCCCGAAGTGCTCGCGCAGGTGCGACTGCCACCACCGGTTCACGTGCTCGACGAGCGCGCGGCCCTTGCGTCCTGCTTCGTCGTCGTCGTGCGCGCGGCCGAGCCACACGAACGTCGAATCGGTATCGCCGTAGATCACTTCGTAGCCCTGCGCCTCGATCAGCTCGCGCGTGCGATGCATGATCTCGTGCCCGCGCATCGTGATCGACGACGCGAGGCGCGGATCGAAGAAGCGGCAGCCGGTCGAGCCGAGCACGCCGTAGAACGAGTTCATGATGATCTTCAGCGCCTGCGACAGCGGCGCGTTGCGCTGCCGCTTCGCGTCGTCGCGGCCTTCCCATACCCCGCGCACGATATCGGGCAGGCAGTGCGCGGTACGCGAGAAGCGGGCGCCGAGAAAGCCGGGCACCGATGCGTCGTCGCCGGGATGCGCGAGCCCTTCGATCAGCCCGACCGGGTCGATCAGGAACGTGCGGATGATCGACGGATAGAGGCTCTTGTAATCGAACACGAGCACCGAATCGTACAGCCCGGGGCGCGAATCCATCACGAAGCCGCCGGGGCTGTTCTGGCCCGTCACGTCGCCGAGGTTCGGCGCGACATAGCCGAGCCGGTGCATGCGCGGCAGGTACAGGTGCGTGAAGGCCGCGACCGATCCGCCGGTGCGATCGGCCGCGAGGCCCGTCACGCTCGCGCGTTCGAGCGCGAAGGACAGCAGGTCGGCCTTGTCGAAGATGCGCGTGACGAGCTCGCAGTCCTTCAGGTTGTAGCGCGCGAGCGCCGGCTTGTCGTGATCGAAGCGGCGCTGGATCTCGTCCATCCGCTGATACGGGTTGTCGATCGACTTGCCTTCGCCGAGCAGCGACTGCGACACGTATTCGAGGCTGAACGACGGGAACGTCCACGTCGCGGATTTCAGCATGTCGATGCCGTCGAGGATCAGCCGGCCGGCCGCGCCCGCGAAGAAGTGGTCGGGCTGCTGGCCGTGCGCGCGCCAGTCGAGCACGGCGCCGCCGCGCCCGAGCTTCAGCGGCACGCCGTATTGCTCCGCGTGCGCGTGCAGGATGCGCAGGTCGAACTGCACGAGATTCCAGCCGATCACCGCGTCGGGATCGTGTTCGTCGAACCAGTCGTTGAGCCGCGCGAGCATCGCGGGCCGGCTGTCGCAGTAGTCGAGGCGGAAGTCGATGGCGGCCGCGTCGTCGCCGTCGCCGCCGCCGTTCGGCGGGCCGAGCATGTAGACCTGCCGCTGGCCGCACCCTTCGAGCGCGATCGAGTACAGCTCGCCGTGCACGCTGGTTTCGATGTCGAGCGACACGCAGCGCAGCGCCGGGCGGTAGCCGGTCGCGGCTTTCAGCTCGGCGCCGGTCAGCATGCCGTCGCGGCCCGGCTGCCCGCGAAACCGGACGCACGCGGTAATGAAGCGCTCCATCGCATAGCGGTCGGGCGGCTGCACGTCGGCTTCGTAGACGTCGACGCCCGCTTGCGTCAGCCGTTTCTGCAGCGCGGACAGGTGGCGGTAGCGGCGGCAGTAGAGGCCGACGACCGGGCGCTGCCGGAAGTCGCGCAGCGTGAGCGGGCGCAATTCGGCATCGTGCTCGCCGGTCAGCACGCGTTCGGCGAGCGCCTGCTGCTCGGCCGGGATGAACGCGACGGCTTCCTGCGGGCGCAACCGCACGCGGCGCGGACCGTGTTCGGTTGCCAGCCAGAACTCGATCTCGATGCCGGATGCGGTGTCCCGCCAGTGGCGGGTGAGGATGAAGCCCTGCTCGAACGCCGTCAAAACGCTTGCTCGTCGTGGATGCCCAGGCGGCGGATTTTAGCGCCTGGCGGCGGGCTGTGCCGCATCGGCGCGATCGACGGCCGCCTCGCCGTGCGCGATGAGCGGGCGGATGGCGGGTGCGGGCGTCCTGCCGAGGGTGCAGGCGGCGGTCGCACCGGGCGGGAGTATTGCCGTCGATTCCGCGCCGTCGCGTGCAGCGCGGGAAGCCGGCGCGGCGCGGATTCAGGCGACGGGGAGCTTCCGTGCGACGCGCCACGCGGTGTGCGTCGTACCGGACGGCTCGAGCAGCCAGCGCCGCGCGGCGACCGGGTGCCGCTTGTGCGTCACGTACGCGTCGACGGCGAGTTCCAGCGCATTGGCGTCGATGCGTACGAGCGTCGCGGCGGCGCCCGAGCCGTCGGCGAATTCGATCACGACGGCGTGCGGTTTCGCGGTGCGCGGCGCGTCATGGTCGAGCGTCACGATGCTGCCGGGGTACAGGTGCGAGCGGGTCGTGCGGAGCAGCAGGGCGGTGGGCATGGCGGGCGCTCCGTTGGTCGTCTGGCGATGGTGGCGCGCGATGGCCGAGGCGTACATGAGAATGAATGGCCCGTCGCGCGTTGCAACGATTTGAATTCCGCCCGATTGACGTAACGGAATCGTCATTCGTAGAATCGCCGATCGAGAACAACACGACACTGAGAGAAAAGCACGATGGATGCGTATCGCATGACCGGGGTGACGACGGCAGGGCCCGCGCGGTTTCCCGGGTGCGATGCTCCGCCTGGCAACCCTGTTCCAATTCCCCGCCGGACGTTCGCGTAGTCTCGCATCGATCGCGCCGGCGCGGCAACGCCGCGAGCACGTCGCGCGAGCGCGCGTCCCGATGCGGCGCGATCGGCGCATTCGGCGCCATGCCCGGCCGCCGCTCCCCGGCGCGGCAACGCCGCGATCGGCCGATTTGCCCGGAACCCGGACGCCACACCATCGGCTTGCGACCTCATCGACCCCGGAATCCACATGAATTCACCTGCCCGGCCCATTTCGTTACCCGGTATCGCCGCGCTCATCGCGGCCGTCTTCACCACGGCACCGTTTCTATACGGCCTGTACGTGCGGTCGACGATGTCGCCGCTGCCCGTCAACGTACTGGCGATGCAACTGTCCGGCTTCTTCGGGAGCCTGGTGTTTCGAACCGGCCTCGTGTACCTGATCGTCCGATGGCACGGCGAGCGTCGGGATCGGCTGGCGTTCCGCCGCCCTGCATGGCCGCTGGCGGCTTTCGCGTTGTGCCTGGCGATCGGGCAGGTCGCGCAGATGCTGATGTTCCAGACGGTCGTGCGATCGTTGCGCGGCGGCCCCTTCACCCTGACGCAGATCGTGACGCTCGTCGTTCCGCTGAGCGCCGCCCTTTTTGCGCTCGTGGCCTGGCTGGGATGGGCGTTCGTCGCGCACCTGTTCCGCAACGATGCGCTACCCACGGTGACGCGCGGCAATGCGCGGCCGCGCATTGCCGGCGTCGCCGCCTGGCTGTTTGCCAGCGTCATGCTGATCCTGGTGACCCAGGCGGTGCCGGTGCTGCTCGACTCCTTCGACGGCAATCCCGGGCTCGCCGCGTTGAACTACGCCGCAACGGTGGCCGTTCCCGTCGCGGTGGCTTTCGCGGGTGCGCTGTTCGGCCTGCCTCGCGGTCTCGAGCGGCTGCATGTCTGGCGTCTGCTGGGGGCGTCGCTCGCGGCGATGGCAACGGTGCTGCTGCTGGCTTACGAGATGCTGAGCCTGCTGGGCAGCGTGTTCGGGATCGTCAACCTGGTCACCGGGACGTTGCCGTGGATGGTTCCCGTCGGAATCGCCGTGGCTTACTGGTTGTGGTTCCGCGTGTTTTACGGCGTTGCGCGCCGGGAAACCGCCGGGACGGCCTGACGCGCGCCGTCGCGCGGAAAGCCGCGGGCGCGGAGACGGCGCCGTGTCGCATGAACGGGGCGGCGGCCCCCGCGGTGTCGGCGCGTTACGCGCCGGCCGCATGCGCCGGTGCCGCCCCTACACCGCCCCCTGCAAGAACTCGCGCTTCAGATGTTCGGGGCGCTGCGGCCGCTGGTACAGGTAGCCCTGCGCATACGGAATCCCGACCGCGTGCAGCGCGTGATGCTGCGCTTCGGTCTCGACACCTTCCGCGATGATCGACAGGTCGTAGTGATGCGCGACGGCGGCGATCCCCTCGATCAGCCCCGCGCTGCCGCCGTTCAGTTGCGACACGAACTGGCGATCGATCTTCACGTAGTCGAACGGAAAGCGCGACAGCGTGTCGAGATTGCTGTGATGCGTGCCGAAATCGTCGATCGCGAACTTCGCGCCTTTCGCCCTCAGCGCATGAAAGACCTCGGTGGTCCGCGCGTTCTTCTCCAGCAGGATGCGCTCGGTGACTTCGAGCACCAGCGTGAAGCCCGGCGGCAGCGCGCGGATCGCCTCCTCGACGACCGACACGAACCGCATGCGCTCGAGATCCTTCGGCGCGATGTTCACCGCGATGCGCAACGGCGCGGACGGCGTCAGCGCGGCCAGCTCCGCGACGGCCGTGCGCAGCACGAATTCGGTGACCTTCGGCAGCACCGCGCTCGATTCCACCTGCGGGATGAATACGGCGGGGCTGACGGCCCCCCACTTCGGATGCTGCCAGCGCAGCAGCGCCTCGACGCCGACGATCCTGCGCGTCCCGACGTCGACGATCGGCTGGTACACGACATGGAGTTCGTCGCGCCTGAGCGCGTTGCGGACGGCCTTCAGCAGCAGCCGGCGCGGCGCGATCGCCAGCAGGTACGCGGCCATCACGAGGGCGTCCGCCAGCAGCACGATCGTCATGCCGACCAGCCGGTCGTGGCTCCGGACCTGCGACGCATAGTGCGGCGACGCGGCGACCGACACCGTGAACGGCCAGCGGGACGACGCGAGCGCGGTGCCGCCGGCCGGGCCCGCGGCCGACTCGGGCGTGAACTTCCCGTACTGGTCGAGGCGCCCCGAACCCGCGATCGACAGCGTCGCGGTTTCCGTACCGGAGCGGGCGCCGTGCGCGAGCGCGTCGGTCACATAGTCGCCCTCGATCAGGTAGAGCACGCCCGCGCCGGGCGCGGTGGCGTAGAACACGGGCAGCACCGGGATGTCGTGCTGGAACGGCGTCTGACGCAGCAGCGTGACGCGCGTCGACCCGGGCTCCGGTTCGCGCGTGTACGCGTCGAGCGGCACGTCGATCGCGCCGAGCGCCGACGAGCACATGACGCGGCCGTCGTGCACGAGCGCCACCGCGCGCAGGTAGCGCAGGCGCGTGCCTATCTCGGCGAGCGTCCGGAATACCTCCGCGCAGGGCCGCCCGACGAGCGCGGTCAGCTCGTCCGTATGCTGCAGGCGCGCGCCGTCCAGGATGCGGTCCACCGACATGACGATGTCGTTCGCGACCATGCGTTCGTGCCGGGTGACGGTATTGCGCGCATAGCTGTCGGAAAGGGCGATTGCGACCGCCGGCAGGAGCACGCAAACGATTACGGCGACGAAAAAGGCGACTCGCGGCCACACGCCGCTATGCTGGAAAACTGGCTTCGAGCCTGGCGTGAACGCCGACATTCCCGCGGTCGCTTTCGGTGTTGTGTGTTTGGAGGGGCGCGTCGAACCGGTCGATGCACGCGCGGCACGCATGCGTCATGCCGGGAGCGGGCGACGCGGTGTGCGCGCCGGCGGGGCGACGCCAACGATTCTACGGTCGCGACGGATATCTGCGGCCACTCCGTCGCAATCGGCCGTTCATTTCGGAGGCCAGCCTCTAGAAACATGTGCTTGTGGCACACGAATATTGGCGTAGCACACCGAAAAAATCCCCGGCCGCACGGTTGCGCGACCGGGATGAAAGACACCGTCTCTTGGCACGAGGATGGTGCGCCGCAAGTATAAGATGCGACGCAAGATTACGAAATATTCTTATTCAACAATTGGTGTAATTTTGTGATCGCGCCTCGACAAGAAACATTCTTGCGAGTCGCTGTCATCGACGCGCGGGCCGGCCGGCTGCCCGGCTCGCGGTTCAGAAATCGTTGCGCATCTTGCGGAGCAGGTCGCCGGCCGGTTGACGCGTGTCCACCGCGGTGAGGACGTCCGTCAGGAACCACGGCAGGTTCAGCTGCGTATCGGAATCGCCGACGCACACGCGGATCGGCGGCGCCTTCGACAGCGCACGGGCGTCGGGCCCGGCGTCGCGCGACGGCACGCAATTCTTCGCGCCGGCCTGAACCGGCGCGGGCGCGGCGGCGCCGGCGTTCGCACCGGCGGCGGCCGGCAGGCTGAAGGCGGCAAGCAGGGTCAGGACAGCGGCGGTGGCGAGGCGTTTCATGGGATTCTCCGGCGATGCCCGTTCGACCGCGCGCGCGGTCGCAAGTTCGCCGCCGGCGCGGCGGCGTGCCGCGTTCAGTCGCGCGCGACGCGCGCTGCCCGGGCCGGTTGCCGGCTGCGCCACTGCTGCGGCGATTCGCCGGTCCAGCGCCGGAACGCCCGCGTAAAGGCGCTGTGTTCCGAATAGCCGAGCAGCCAGGCGACTTCCGCGAGCGTCAGGCGCGGATCGTTCAGGTGATCGATCGCGAGCCGTCGCCGCGTGTCCTCGCGCAGGGTCCGGAAGTTGAGCCCGAGTTCGGCCAGCCGCCGATGCAGCGTGCGCGACGACACATGCAGATCCGCCGCGATCGGTTCGATGCTTGCGTCACCCTGCGTGAGCAGGCGCGCGACGGCTTCGCGCACCGACTGCTCGAGATCGTCCGTCTGCCGCAGTTCGGCGAGCAGCGCGCCCGCCTGGCGTTCCATCATGCGCAGCAGCGCGTCGTCCGGCTGTTGCAGCGGCTGCGCGAGCAACTGCAACGGGAACGCGAGCCGGTTCACCGGCTGGCCGAACCGTACCGGGCAGCCGAAATAATCGACATACGGCCGTTCGTCGCCGGGCGGCGGGTGCACGAAGCAGACCTCGTCGGGCCCGTGACGCGTGCCGGTGATGTTGCGCGCGAACTGGACGATCGCCGTGAGCGCGACCTCGTCGACGAGCGGGCCGAGCGGTTCGGGCGCATCGTGCCATTCGATCGTCACCGACGTCGCCTCGACCCGCACTTCCATGCGCGCGACGTTCGCGATCAGGTGCTCGTATTGCTGCCAGCGCGCGAGCGCCGCGCCGGCGTCGCGGCACGCATGCAGCGCATAGCCGAGCGCGCCGAGATGCGCGGGCGTGATCCGCTGGCCCACGTGCAGGCCGAGCAGCGGATCGTCGAGCGCGCGCACCGCGCGTTCGAGCAGGCGCCGCCAGTGCGCGCTCGCATACAGCGTCAGCCCGCGATCGTCCTCGGGCGGCCGGGCCTCGCCGAGCACGCGCGCCGCATCCTTGCCCTGCTCGGACAGATAGTCGAACAGCAGCCGCACGTAGGTGCTCGAGTAGTAAACGCGCTGGGTCGAGAGCGGGGAGGCGGCGGGCATGGCGGAAAGTGTCAAGTAATCGTCTGCAAGTGTCAACGCGAGCCGACCCGCGCGCGACCATACTGCCCGTCCGTGCTTGAGCGAGGCCGCGAACATGCCGACCGGGTTGATGACATGGCTCCATGCGTTCCTGGGTAACGACGTGGACTGGAAGCAGGTCCTGCTGATCGGCATGACGCCGGTCTTCCTGATCGCGTTCGCGGTCGAATACGCGGTGATGACCCGGCGCGGCCGCCGCGCGCCGTTTCGCTGGAAGGAGATCGTCGCGAACCTGTCGCTCGGCGCCGGCTACCAGGTGGCGGAGACCGTGATGGGGCTCCTGTTCACGGGCGCGATCTTCGCGTGGGTCTACCGGCACCGGCTGTTCGACGTGCCGGTGAATGCCGTCACGATCGTGCCGATCTTCGTCGTCGTGGAGTTCTGCTACTACTGGTTCCATCGCACGTCGCACCGTGTGCGCTGGTTTTGGGCCGCGCACGTACCGCACCACAGCGGCGAAGTGATGAACTTCACGACGGCCATGCGGCAGTCGCTGCTGAACGCGTTCGTCGGCGTGTTCGTGTTCTACCTGCCGCCGGTCTGGCTCGGCATTCCGCCCGCCGTCGTGCTGTTCCTGCTCGCGGTCGATCTCGCGTACCAGTACTTCGTGCATACCGAGGCGATCGGGCGGCTGCCGCGCTGGTTCGAATACGTGTTCGATACGCCGTCGAACCATCGCGCGCATCACGGACGCAATCCGCGCTACATCGACCGGAATTACGGCGGTGTGCTGATCATCTTCGATCGCATGTTCGGTACGTATGTCGAGGAAACCGAGCCGGTCGACTACGGCATTACGCAGCAGATCCGTTCGTACAATGTCCTGGTGCTGAACCTGCACGAGTTCGTCGACATGTGGCGCGACGTGCTGGCGCCGGGGCCGGTCCTGCAGCGGCTGAAACATCTGTGGATGCCGCCGGAGTGGGAGCGGCCGGGCCATCGGCCGATCCATACATGGAGCGTCGAGCGCAAGGACGACGCGAACGGCGATGAGGTTCGGGCCGGCGTGACGACCGAAACGTCAAGAATGGTTTGAACCGCCGGCCGGACGCTTGCGACCGGCGATGCGCTCCTTTATCGTGCCGCCACGACGCCGACACAGGGCGTCAAGCCAGATCGCAAGGAGCATCCGTCATTACCGCATCGAATCGTCGCACGCCCGTGCGTGCATTTCTCGTGGCCTCGTTCGCCTGTCTCAATCTTGCCCATTCCGCGTCGGCGGCGTACACGGAGGCGTGGATGAGCGACAGCGACGTGAAGGAGTACGCACGGCAGGTCAGGCATCCGGCCGCGGCGGCCGGCAGTTCGTCGGTCGTGAAGCAGGCTCGCCCCGTTGCCGCGCGCGCGGCCAGCCAGGGCGCCGCCCGTGCCGGTGCGAAGCCTGCCGTGCAAGCACAGCCGGCCGTGGACCGGAGCCGGGGCCGGCCGCTTCATGACGCACGGCGCGCCGATCCGAAGCGGAAGGCCGTGGCGCGCACGGCCAGCCGTGCGGCCTCGAAGCAATGACGTGTCGAAGCGACGCCGGGCGTGGCATTGCCGCCGCGCTCGGCGATAATCGCTGCATTAGACGGATACGGAGCCTGTCGTGTCGCTGATGGATCGCCTGTTGTCACGTGGAGTGCCGAACGCGTCGTCGCGGCGGCAAGTGGTCGTGCGCGTATGGCTCGACGAGCAGGGACGCGTGCGCGACCTCAAGGTCCGGCGCAGTTGCGGCGACGCCGCGCTCGACGAGAAAGCGCTGCACGCGATTGCCGTGATGCGCTTCCCCGCCGGTCATCTCGGCTCCGGGGGGAAATCCGCGAAGCGCTGGCACGATTTCAACTATCCGGTGGACTGACGGCGCGCCGCGCCGCCGCCGGTCACTTGTACCCGTAACACTGCTTCAATCCCGCGTAGTCGTAGAAGTGGCTGCCGGGCGCGAGCTTCGCGCCGTCGCACGCGGCCTGGAAATCCGTCTCGCGCTCGTTGTACAGCATCTTCACGATGAGCCGCGACCCGTTGCGGTATACGTCCCACTGCATGTTCGCGGCCATCGGCGACACCTGGTCGCCGCGCCACGGGTTGTTTGCGTACGTGTACGTCTGCGCCTGCGGCGTCGGCACGAACACGTTCTTCAGGTTCATCGCCGACGCGAACGGAATCACGATTTCCGCGTGCGTGAAGCGCAGCTTCGCGGCGCGCGTCAGGTCGCCGCGGGCGATCGCGTCGACCTCGCCGAAGAAGTCGTCCTGCAGCACCTTCGCCATCCGGTACGTGACGGGGTTCGCTTCCTGGATACCGGGCCCTTTCTGGTAGTAGTCCTCGGCATCCTGCAGATACGCGAGATATTGCGCCTGCTCCGCGCCGATGTACTTCTCCAGCGTGATGCCACCGGTTTCCGCCGTCATCGCGGGCGCGACCTGCAGCAGGTTGTACAGCACGTTCACCGCGTCGACGGCCGTCGCGATCTTCGTCTTGCCGTCGCCCTTCAGCGTGTTGGTGAACTTGCCGTCCGCCGATGTGAACGCATAGGTGCCCGTGTTCGCGAACGTATAGCCGTCGGTGCCGAGCTTCGCGATGAACGCCGGCGACACGAGCGCGGCCAGCACCGTTTGCGCGACGTCGGCCGCCTGCGGCGCGGCCTTGATCGCCTTCAGCTTCGCGGCCGCCGTCGCGTCGTTCGCGTAGGCCTGGTACGTCTGGCTCGCCTGGTAGGTCGTGTAGTACGGGTCGCTCGTATCGGTCACGAGATCGGTGGCCGGCTTCAGCGCATGGAAATACAGCAGGAAGCGGTTGGTGCCGGCCGGCTGCGCGGCGGGTGCGTTTGCCGGATAGCCGGCCGGCGCGGCCGGCAGCGTGATGGCCGTTGCCAGCGCCGGCCGCGCGGCGGCAAGGGCCGCGGAGAAATACGTCGAGCTGTCGACCGCGCGATCCTGCCCCGAGTTGACGACGACGACCTGCCGGTTGCCGGCCGCGAGCAGCGCGGGCAGCCGTTGCGCGAGACGCGCGGCGAGCTGCTGGTGTTCGCGGATGCCGGCCTGCGTGAGGTTGCCGTAGCCGGGCGTCGAGATGCCCGGCACGCCGTAGCCGAGCAGCGCATTGGCCTTCATCATCGTGTACGTGTCGGCCTTGAGCTGCGCGCCGAGCGCGGTCAGCGCGCCGTCGGCCTCGGCCTTGACCAGCATCGCGTAGATCGCGCCGTCGTATTTGAAACCGGACAGCCCGCGCGAGCCGTGGCGCGCGACGAGTTCGGTATAGACGGGCGCATAGCCGGCGGGCGGCGCTTCGTACGTCGCGGCATCCTGCTGCGGACGGTACGGCGTCTTGGTCTGGTAGTAGGTCGCGGGCGTCGGGGTCGGCGTGGGTGTCGGCGTCGGCGTGGGGGCGGGTGTCGTGCCGCCGTTGTCGGCCGGCGTGGCGGGCGGCGTCGAGGGTTCTCCGCCGCAGGCGGCGAGCAACAGGCAGGCGAACGTGAGGGCGGCGGCGGTGCGGGTCGGGCGTGTCATCGTGGCAGGCAGCGAACTGGGCGACGCGGTTTCGCGTCGTTCAGTTTCCGGGAGGGTTCGGTCAAGCCCGGAAGTGTCGCAAGCGACTTTGACAGCAGAATGTCAGAATAGAGTCGGCCAATCGTCGGATTGGCGTCGAGTCGAGGCTGGCCGGCCGCCGCCGGCCCGTGTGCCGGCGCTCAGTGCAGGCCGGACGAGGCGATCGAGCGTACCGTGTCGGTGATGTTCACGCAGCGCGACAGGCCGAAATGCTCGGCTTCGCGGCGCTCCCGCTCGCTGCTCGCGATCGCCACCGCGCGCTCGGGCGGCACGCCGAGCGCCTGCAGCGCGACGTCGAAAGGATGCTGATTCGTTCCGGATTCCTGATGATGTGCGTCCGTGACGACGACCGAGAAGCGATCGAGGTTCGCGCGGCCGAACTGGCCTTCGAACATGTCGCTGAGCCGCGCGGCCGGCAGCGTCGTGACGAGACCGAGCCGATATCCTTCTTCCGATGCGCGGTCGAGCCACTGGATGATCGCGTCGCGCTGGTGGCGCGCTTCGTTCGAATCCGGTGTTGCTTCGATCTGTGCGAATGCTGCGTCGAGACGGGTGACGATGGCTTCGATAACCACGGTGATTCCTTTTCAGAAACGTGATGATCCGTTCGCCGACGGGAATGCCACACACCTTAGCGTCGATCCGGAAAACGCGACCAATTAATATTTTTATCAGACTCATATGATCTGACTAATGAATCGGGCGGCGCGCCAGAGCGGGCGCGGGATGCGTGCCGCACGGCAGGGTCCGCGCGAAACGCGTCGTCGGGATGATCGTCGATGCGATGCACCGGTGTTGGGCGTGTTCCGGGCGCTTCGGGCATATGCATATAAAAAAACGGCATATCGGACGAGGGTCGCCCGATATGCCGTCTTGCGCTGCCGCGTGCGAACCGGCGTGCTCAGTGCAGCTTGATCGACGGCTGATTCCGGCTTTGCAGCCAGTGGCTCAGCGACTGGAACAGCGCGCGCTTCACGCCGACCACGCTGAACAGATGCTTGCGGTACAGGAACTTGTACAGGCCGATCGCGGCGAGCCCGTCGACGATCAGCGAGCGGGAATGCACGCCGAGGTCGGCCTGGTACACGGCGCCGGCCTGCCCGAGCGACACGACGGTGCCCGCGTCGCGGAACGTGAAGCCGGCCACCGGCTTGCCGGCGACGCGGCGCGCGAACGCGTTGACGAGGTACACGGCCTGCTGGTGCGCGACCTGCGCGCGCGGCGGCAGGAAGCCGTTCGCTTCGGCGCTCGGGCACGCGGCGCAGTCGCCGAACGCATACACGTGCGGATCGTCGGGCGTCTGCAGCGTATCGGTCACGATCACCTGGTTCGCGCGATTGAGCACGATGTCGCCGATCTCCCGCAGGATCGCGGGGCCGGCGACGCCGGCCGCCCAGATCGTGATGTCGCTCGCGAGCCGTTCGCCCGTCGCGGTCGTCACGGCGTCCGCGCCGACTTCCGCCACGCGGGTGTCGGTCAGCACGTCGACGTTCAGCGCGCGAAGCTGCGCGTGCATCTTGCCGGACAGCCGCGCGTCGAGCGCCGGCAGGATGCGCGGGCCGCCCTCGATCAGCCGGATATGCACGTCGCGCGCGGACACCAGCGCCTTGAAGCGGTACGTCGTCAGTTGCTGGATTGCATGGCGCAGCGCGGCGGCCAGCTCGACGCCCGTCGCGCCCGCGCCGATCACGTTGATGCAGATCGGCGCCGCGCGCCGTGCAGGTTGCTGCTCGGCCAGATGATTCGCCTTCGTGCAGGCCGCGAGGAACTTGCGGCGGAAATCCTCGGCCTGGTCGAGGTTCTCGAGCGGCAGCGCATGGCGCGCCGCGCCCGGCACGTTGAAGAAGTTCGTCACGCTGCCGACGGCGAGCACGAGATCGTCGTAGCCGAGCGTGCGCGCCGGCAGGATTTCCGTGCCGTCGGCGTCGTGCACGGCCGCGATCGTCGCCGTGCGCGCCGCGCGGTCGACCCGCTGCAGCGCGCCCTGCACGAAGCGAAAGCCGTGGCGCCTGGCCTGCGCCGCGAATTCGATCGTGTGGGATGCCGGGTCGCGGTGGCCCGATGCGGCTTCGTGCAGCAGCGGCTTCCAGAAGTGCGTCGGGTAGCGGTCGACGAGCACGACTTCGGCTTGCCCGCGGCGTCCGACCGTATCGCCGAGACGCGTGGCGAGATGCAGGCCGCCTGCGCCGCCGCCGACGATCACGATGCGCGGCAGGCGCGGTGCAGGGTCCGTTGCAAGGGTGGGCGTGGTGTGGTCCATGTTGGGCTCCCGCTGATGACGATTCGGATGACATTGCTCAAGAACCGACGATATAGTTTCGAACCCACTCGAACAATTTAATGTTTATAAGCGACTCATATGTATTCACTTATAGGAAAGACCGCGACGTTCCGACAGTTGAAGGCGCTGGACATGATTGCGCGGCTCGGCAGCGTGTCGCGGGCGGCCGAGGAACTGAACCTGACGCAGCCGGCCGTGTCGCTGCAGGTTCGCCTGCTCGAGGAGGCGGTGGGCGCCGCGCTGCTGCAGCGGGTGGGGCGCGGCGTGCAGCTGACCGCGGCGGGCGAGATCGTGTCGCGCTATGCGCGCGAGATCCTGCATCTGTGGAGCGAGGCCGGCGACGAAGTCGCGGCGCTGACCGGCGACCTCGGCGGTACGCTGCGGATCGGCGCGATCACGACGGCCGAATACCTGATTCCGCCGCTGCTGGTCAAATTCACCGCGACGCGTCCGCACGTGAAGACGTACTTCAAGGTCGGCAATCGCGACGACATCATCCGCATGCTTGCGACGCATGAAATCGATCTCGCGGTGATGGGCAGCGCGCCGAAGGAGCTGCGCACGCACGCGGTCGAGTTCGCGAAGCATCCGATGGTGTTCGTTGCGTCGCCGGGCCATCCGCTGATGCAGCGCAAGCGCCTCTCGCTGAAGGATCTCGAATCCGCGCACCTGCTCGTGCGCGAACGCGGCGCAGGCACGCGCTCGACCGTCGAGAGCCTGTTCAAGACGTCCGGCCACCGTTTCCACGTGGGCTCCGAACTGTCGAGCAACGAGGCCATCAAGCAGATGGCCGAAGCCGGGCTCGGCGTCGCGTTCCTGTCGTTGCACGCGTGTGCACTCGAACTGCGCACCGGCCTGCTCGGGCAACTGCCGTTCCCCGGCAACCCGATCGAACGCGAATGGTATGTGGTCACGCTCGCCGACCGGCGGATCTCGCAGGTGACGGGGTTGTTCCGCGATTTCCTGATCAGGCAGGGCGCGCCGGTGATCGACGGCGCGACCGTGGCATCGCACGAGCGGCGGCGCAAGTGAGCGGGTGCGACCTTGGCCGGATCGCCGGTCGGGCATTCGCTGCGACTGGCGTCGACGGTGCGTGACGCGTCGGCCGGCGAGCGGCCGGGGTTGCCGGCCGGATCGTGGCGCGGAACGACGCGTTGCGGGTCGATGCGGCGGAGCCGTCCGGGCCGGGTGACGGGACCGTTGCCGATGGCCCGGCACGGGATGCGGTGACGGGAGGGCGGTGATCGTTCGACAGGCGGTCTAGACGCGGGGCCGTTGCCGACGACGGTTGCCGGAAACAACCCGGGCACGACATTTCGCCTGTCGGCAACGAGGCGCGAGCGACAGGGCCGTCGCGTGGGTTGGACGGCCCGACAGGTATCGCCTTGCACGACAGGAATTGGCCGGGCGCGAGGCGATCGTGTTCAACCGAGCCCGAAGTCGTCGTTGCTGTCGGGAATCGATGCGAGCAGCCGTTCGAACCGATACCAGCCGACGATGCGCAGGCACCACGCGGCGACCGCGGCGCGGACACCGGGCGAACCGGAGCGGGAGGGCGTGCGGGCGGCGCCGGACGGCGAGGGCGCGATGAACGACGTGCGCAGCGGGCAATGGTGGGGCATGACGGGCTCCGTAGGTGTCGGATGGGGCGATCGTAAGCGGTGCGGCGCCCGTCGGCGCACACGCAAGGATGGTCCCGAGCAGGAACGGATGATCTTTTTCCGCGCGACGCCGGCGCGGCCGCACCGGCCCGGCACGCCGGCCGGAAACGCGTCACAATGCGCGTTCGAGCCACGAGCGGGTGGAGCCCAGCCATGAGCGATCCGATTCTCGCCGCGCCGCCGGACAACGGCGTGCCGGTCATCCTGCGCTCCAGTCGCGGACGCGGCTGGCATGGCTTCGGCGCGGCGCTGCTCGACATTCGCGCCGGCACCTACCGGATTCCGGCCGCCGAACACCACCGCATCGGCGTGCATATCGGCGGCCCCGTCCGGGCGGACTGCGTGTGCGACGGCGAGCGCGTGTCGCGCATCCAGGCGCATGGCGACGTCGACGTGATTCCGGCCGGCTTGCCCGGCCAGTGGACCGACAGCGCCGACTGCCGGATCCTCCACATCATGCTCGGCGACGCATTCGTGCGGCGCACTGTCGAGCACCTCGAACTGAAGCCGTCGCACGCGCAGATCCGCCGCCGGCTGCAGGTGCGCGACCCGCGCTTGCAGCACATCGCGTGGGCGATGGCCGCCGAACTCGAAGCGGAAGACGCGTCGGACCCGCTCTTTGCGGAAAGCCTGTGCACGGCGCTCGTCGCGCGGCTGGTCGACGGCCAGCCGGCGTTCCGCGAACGCCGGCGCGCGCTCGCACCGAAGGCGGCGGCGCGCGTGATCGACTATGTCGAGGCGAATCTCGACCGGCGCATGACGCTCGCCGAACTCGCGGCGCTGGTGTCGATCAGCGTGCCGCATTTCAAGGTGCTGTTCCGCGAAACGCTCGGGATGCCGGTGCACCAGTACGTCGTGCGTCGCCGCGTCGAGCGCGCGAAGGCGTTGCTGCTCGAAGGCCGGCTGAGCATCAGCCAGGTCGCGCTGGAAGCGGGTTTTGCACACCAGAGCCACATGGCGAGCTGGCTGAACCGCGTGCTCGGCGTAACGCCCACGGAGATCGCGCGCTCGGGGGGGCGAAGCGGGTTGCGGCTCGCGTACGACGGCGACGACGGAAGGCCTGCACGCGGATAGCGTCCCGAAGGACGTGCCGGCCCCGCATCCCGTCATCCTTTCCTGCGCGATTCATCCCTTCGTGCGCGCCGCGCCGGACGCGCCCCACGACAATGGCCGCACCTTCATTTTCCAGGGAGCGGATCGTGTTCGTGATCTTCGGAGCATCAGGCAACGTCGGCCTGTCGACCGTGACGGCCTTGCGCAGCGCAGGCCACCCCGTGCGCGCGGTATTGCACGACGCACGCCATCGTGAACGCTTCGCGCAGCTCGGCTGCGACGTCGCGATCGCGCCACTGACGGACGCGCATGCGATCGCCGCGGCGCTCGAGGGCGCGCAGGCCGTGCAGATACTGTGCCCGGTGCCCGCCGCCGATCCCGATCCGGCCGCGACGATGGCGCAAACGATCGACATCGCGACCGCCGCGCTTGCCGCGAACCCGCCGCCCGTGCTGCTCGCGCTGTCGGACTACGGCGCGGAGCTGGCCGGCAATACGGGCATCACGCGTCTGTTCCATCGTTTCGAGGAACGACTGAAGACGATCCCGACGCCGCTGACGCTGCTGCGATCGGCCGAGCATCTGCAGAACTGGGCGCGGGTGCTGCCGGTCGCGCTGGCCACCGGCGTGCTGCCGAGCTTTCACGATCCGGTCGACAAGGCGTTTCCGACGGTCTGGGCGCCCGATGTGGGTGTCGCGGCGGCGCGGTTGCTGCTCGATGCGCCCGAACGCGGCAACGGCCCGCGCGTGGTCAGTGTGGAGGGGCCGCGCCGGGTCAGCGTGACGGAGATCGCGGACGCGCTGGGCGCGGCGGCCGGCCGTCCGATCGTCGCGCGCGCGCTGCCGCGCGACACGTGGGATGCGACGCTGCTGCGCGCCGGCCTCGGCGAACGGCACGCGCGGTTGATCGTCGATCTGTACGACGTCCACAACGCCGGGCGGATCGACGTCGAGGCCGGCGTGTCTGAGCGGCTTTACGGCACGACGCCGCCGGCGGATGCGCTCGCGCAACTGGTGCGCCGGCACGCGCGGTAATGGCGGCCGCGACGCAGGCGGCGCGTTACGCGCGCCGCCGCACCTTGTTCAGTACCGCATACGAAAGCGACCCGATCACGATCCCCCAGAAGGCGGAGCCGAGCCCGAGCCACGTCATGCCCGATGCGGTCGCGAGGAACGTGATCACCGACGCCTCGCGATGGTTCTCGTCCTCGAAGATCCCGTGCACGTTCGCGCCGATCGCGCCGATCAGCGCGAGCCCCGCGAGGATCGCGACGAACGCTTTCGGCAACGCGAAGAACACCGTGACGATCGTGCCCGCGAAGAGCCCGCCGACCAGGTAGATCGCCCCGTTCGCGAGCCCGGCGACGTAGCGCCGCTCCGGATCCTCGTGCGCGTCCTTGCCGGTGCAGAGCGCGGCGGTGATCGCCGCGACGACGATCGTGATTCCGCCGAAACACGCGACGACGAGCGACATCACGCCGGTCGCCGCGATGATCGGGAGCGCGCTCGTGCGGTAGCCGGACACGCGCAGGATCGTCATCCCCGGCAGGAACTGGCCGGTGAGGCTGACGACGACGAGCGGCAGCGCGAGGCTGAGCGTCGTGCCGAGCGTCCATTCGGGGGCGATGAAGATCGGGTGCGCGATGCTCGGCGACACGTTGCCGAGATGGGTCATCCCGAGCAGCGTCGCGAGTGCGGCGCCCGTCAGCAGCACGAGCACGATGCTGTAGCGCGGCAGCAGGCGCCTGAAGATCACGTAGGCCGCGATCATCCCGAACGCGAGCGCGGGTTGCTCCGACGCCGCCGCGAACGCGTGCGTGCCGAACGGCAGCAGGATGCCGGCCATCATGCCGCACGCGATGCCGCGCGGAATGTGGTGCACGAGCCGGTCGAAATAGCCGGTCACGCCGATCAGCAGGATGATCAGCGCGGCCGTGATGTACGCGCCGACGGCCTGGTTGAGCGTCAGGTGCGGAAACAGGCCGACGAGCAGCGCGGTGCCGGGCGCCGACCACGCGGTGACGACCGGGATCTTCAGCTTCCAGCTCGCGAACAGGCCCGATACGCCTGCGCCGATCGAGATCGCCCACACCCACGACGACACCATCGCGTCGGACACGTGGGCCGCCTGCGCGGCCTGGAAGAGGATCGCGAGCGGGCCCGCGTAGGAAATCAGGACCGCGAGAAAGCCCGCGGTGATCGCGGAAACGGACCAGTCGTTGCCGATCGCGCGGGTCGCGCCGGGCGTGGTGTTCGGTTGCATCGTCGTGGGGGCGTGCGGCGCGCGGCCGGGGGGCAGAGCCGGGGCGCATGATCGCTGGCAGCCCCGGACGAGCCGCCATTCTGGACATTGCGGGCCCGGTTGGCAATGCGCGGGCGCGTGCGCCTCTGTCGGCATTTCGTAAGGATTGCGACGCAGGAGGCTTATCGCCGGTCTTGCCGTCTGCCGCGCGTGTCGCCGAATCCGGCGGCTGCACGACGCACCGCGACGCCGTTCGAGGTCAGGTGCTGATCTGCAGCACCGTGTCGACCACGGCCACCTTCGCGCCGCTGCCCGCCGACAGCGACGCCGTGCCCGCGTCGAACGGATGCACGGGCGTATCGGTCGGCGTCCACGCATGGCGCGCGAGCAACTCGCGATACCCGCCGCGAATCACGAAGCCGCCGCATTTGCGCCCGTACGCGTCGCGCCGCATCCGGTATGCGCGCGGCAGGTCGTACCACGGCAGCTTCGGCAGGTCGTGATGGACGAGGTGGTAGTTGTTGTTCAGGTACAGCAGCCGCATCGCGAAGCCGGCTTCGTTGATCGTGATGCGCGCCTTCGGATGGCGCGCGGCGCGGTGCTCGTACAGCGAGCGGATCATCGCGATCGCCAGCGCGGGCCACGTGACGGCCAGCAGGTAGTACCACCACGGCACGCCGATCGCCCGTTGCAGCCACGTAAGCAGCGCGGCCACGCACGCGACGTGCGCCGCCCACATCGGCAGATAGCGGAAGTCGCCATGCCGGAACGCGGCGAACGCGCCGGCGACCGTCGCGGCGACGCTCAGCGGCGGCCCGACGACGATGCGTCCGACGAACGTCTTGCGCGCGAGCGTCAGGGCACGGCGCCAGCGCGGCAGCCTGGCCCAGCGGTCGCGCGTGACGTAGTTCGTTTCGGGGTCGACACCCGGCACGGTCAGGTCCTCGTCGCGGTGATGGTCGAGATGCGTGTCGCGATACAGCGTGTACGGATACCAGACCGTCAGCGGCGGATAGCCGAGCAGCTTGTTCACGAACGCGGAACGCGTCGGATGGCCGTGCAGCAGCTCGTGCTGCAGCGACAGGTGCCACGCGCCGAGCAGGATCAGCGGCGGCGTCGCGGCGGCGAGCGACAGGCGCCCGTCGCGCACGAGCAGCAGCACGGCGAGCCAGCCGCCGTAGATCGCGGCGACCAGCAGCCAGGTCGGCCATTCGGTGCGGGCGGTGAAGCGGGCGTCGAGTGCGGCGATCGCACGCGCGTGGTCGACGTCGAAGTATTCGGCCATGGCGTTGAGGCAGGATTGAACGGGCAGTGCGGGGAACGGGCGGTTGAACCGTTACGCGCCCCGGGTGCGCAGGTGTCTCGCGGATCACGGTCGGCCTGCCTGGCGCGACGCACGCCGGCGACGCCCGGGCAGGCATCAGGACGGTACCGGGATCGCGCGGCACGGCCAACCAATCGATTGGCATTTGCTTATCGTCGTGCCGCCGATAAGCATCGGGCGCATGGCGCCGTGTTCGCGCCCCCGTTTCGGCGCGATCGAACCGGGTTCCGCCGCGCCGCCGTCGATGCGTAGAATGCCCGCATGAGCCAATGGATCGCCGCCCTGCCGATGTACAACGTGACGCCGCGCCACGCCGCGCTGTGGCGCGCGCTGCTGCGCGACGCGCTTGCTGCGTTCGGGAAGGCGGGCGGGCCCGCCGGCGTCGCGCTTCCCGACGAACCGTTCGGCGACCTGCACGCGCTGTGGCGGCGCGGCGACCTGCTGCTGTCGCAGACCTGCGGCTACCCGTACCGGATGCTGGGCTTGCGCGATGACGTGCGACTGATCGCGACGCCGTGCTTCGATGCGGACGGTTGTCGCGGTGCGCTATACAGCAGCGTGCTGGTCGTCTCGGCGCGCGCGCATGCGGGCGGCGCGACGACGCTCGCCGCCTGCCGGGGGCTGCGGGCGGCCTTCAACGGCGACGATTCCCACAGCGGGATGAACGCGCTCCGGCATGCGGTCGCGCCGCATGCGCGCGACGGACGATTCTTCGGATCGGTTGCGGCGCTCGGCTCGCACCTGAACGTACTGCGAGCGCTGGCGTCGGGCGAAGCCGATTGCGCGGCGATCGACTGCGTGACGTTCGCGTACGTGCGTGACGAGCTGCCCGGGTTGTTGCAGGACATCCGGGTCGTCGGCCTGACCGCCGCCGCGCCGGGATTGCCGTTCATCGCATCGCGGGCGCTGGACGGCGCGCAGCTCGCCGCGTTGCGGGATGCGCTCGACCGGGCGGTCGCCGCCGATGCGGAGCGGGCGCGCGTGCTGAGGCTGAAGGGGTTCGAACGGTTGTCGCCGGCCGACTACGACACGATTGCGCGGTTTGCCCGGGACGCGGCCGGATACGGCTATCCCGAACTGGCCTGAGCGCGGCGCCCGCGCCGTCCGGCGCAGAAACGGCAGCGCGCCGGACGGCGCGCACCGCGCGACGGCGAGCGCCGTGCGATGCGTGACGTCGAGGGCGCGCCGCGCGCGGGCGTCACTCCTCGTCCATCAACCGGACCTTGACCCGCTTGCCCTTGATCTTCCCTGCATTGAGCTTGCGCAGCGCATCGTGCGCGACGCCGCGCTCGATCGCGACATAGGTCGAGAACTCGGTCACGTTGATCTTGCCGATCTGCTTGCCGTCGAACCCGGCGTCGCCGGTCAAGGCGCCGAGCACGTCGCCCGGGCGGATCTTGTCCTTGCGTCCGCCGAGGATCTGCAGCGTTTCCATCGGCGGCAGCAGCGTGTCGTTGCCCGCCGGCGTCAGTTCGGCGAGCGGATGCCATTCGACGTCGCGCTTCTGCGCCTGTTCGATCGCGCCGACCCGGCCCATCTCGTCCATGCTCGCGAGGCTCAGCGCCCAGCCGTCCTGATCCGCGCGGCCCGTGCGGCCGATGCGGTGCACGTGCACTTCGGGGTCGGGCGTCACGTCGACGTTGATCACCGCTTCGAGCTGCGCGATGTCGAGCCCGCGCGCGGCGACGTCGGTCGCCACCAGCACCGAGCAGCTGCGGTTCGCGAACTGGATCAGCACCTGGTCGCGCTCGCGCTGGTCGAGCTCGCCGTGCAGCGCGAGCGCGTGGAAGCCCTGCGCATGCAGCACGTCGAGCAGGTCGCGGCATTGCTGCTTCGTATTGCAGAACGCGATCGTGCTCACCGGCCGGTAGTGGTTCAGCAACTGGCCGACCGCGTGCAGCCGCTCGTTCTCGGTCACTTCGTAGAAGCGCTGGCGGATCTTGCTGTCGTCGTGACGCTCCTCGAGCTTCACTTCCTTCGGGTTGCGCAGGAACTGCTGGCTCAGCTTCGCGATGCCGTCCGGATAGGTCGCGGAGAACAGCAGCGTCTGGCGGGTCGTCGGGCACATCCGCGCGACTTTCGCGATGTCGTCGAAGAAGCCCATGTCGAGCATCCGGTCGGCTTCGTCGAGCACCAGCGTGTTCAGCGCGTCGAGCTTCAGGTTGCCGCGATCGAGGTGATCCATGATGCGGCCCGGCGTGCCGACGACGATGTGCGCGCCGTGCTCGAGGCTCTGCGCCTGCGGCCGCATCGGCGTGCCGCCGCACAGCGTCAGGACCTTCACGTTTTCCTCGGCGCGCGCGAGACGGCGCACTTCCTGCGCGACCTGGTCGGCGAGTTCGCGCGTCGGGCACAGGATCATCGCCTGCACGTCGAAGCTGCGCGTGTCGAGGCGCGCCAGCAGCGCGAGCGAGAACGCGGCGGTCTTGCCGCTGCCCGTCTTCGCCTGCGCGATCAGGTCCTGGCCGGCCAGCGCGATCGGCAGGCTCGCGGCCTGGATCGGCGTCATGTCGGCATAGCCGAGCTGCGCGAGGTTGGCGAGCGTGGCGGGTGTCAGCGGCAGTGCGCTGAAGGGCGTGGGCGTCGGTCGGCTCATGTCAGGACAGGTCTCCGAGGTAGGGGCGGCCTTCCATCTGCTCGTAGAGGACGTTGCCTTCCTCGTCCTCGAAGCGCTCGAGATAGTTGCGCGCGCCGCACAGCGGGCAGCGGAACAGCAGTCCCTGGCCCTCGTCCTTGATGGCGACGTCGGACGTCTCCCACTGCGTGCCGCAGCTCTGGTTTCGGCAGGTAAACACGGTCTTTCTCCAGCTGAATTCGGTTGATGGCGCGCCCGGGCGGGCGCTGCAACGGCGGGCGGCGCCCGCGCGGCCCGGGCGCGGGCCACACCGGGCGTCGCCCGGGCTTGCGTCGATGCGGATGGCGGATCGGGCGACCACGGGGTCGCGCGTGCCGCAATTCTAGCGGAAGCGGGCGGCCGGCTGGCGGCCGCCGCCGGCGCGCATCAAGAAAAAACGGCCGCCCCGGGGGGGCGGCCGTATCGTGCGGCGCGACGGTGTCGCGGTGTCGCGCGGCGACCGGCGCGTTACAGCGCCATGTCGGCCGATGCCTTCGCCGGGTGGGCCGGCGTGTTGCCGGTTGCCTGCGACGGCGCGGTGAGGTCGATCTTCGGCGGCGGCGAGAGCTGCAGCACGTCGCTCGTGTAGGTCCATTCCTCGACGACCTTCGCCGGGCTGTCGTTCAGCTTCGTGCCGTAGCTCGGCACGATCTGGCGAATCTTCTGCTGCCACGCGGGCGTCGCGACCTTGTCCTTGAACACCTTCTTCATCAGGTTCAGCATGATCGGCGCGGCCGTCGACGCGCCCGGCGATGCGCCGAGCAGGCCCGCGATGCTGCCGTCCTGCGACGCGACGATCTCGGTGCCCAGCTTCAGCACGCCGCCCTTCACCGGGTCGCGCTTGATGATCTGCACGCGCTGGCCGGCTTGCCACAGGCGCCAGTCTTCCTTCTTCGCGTCCGGGAAGTATTCCTTCAGCGCGTTGAAGCGGTCGTCGTCGGACAGCATCAGCTGGCCCGCGAGGTACTGGACCAGCGGGAATTCGTCGACGCCCACGCGCATCATCGGCGCGACGTTGTGCAGGTTGGTGCTCTTTGCGAGGTCGAAGTACGAGCCGTTCTTCAGGAACTTGGTCGAGAAGGTCGCGAACGGTCCGAACAGGATGATCTTCTTGCCGTCGATGATCCGCGTGTCGAGGTGCGGCACCGACATCGGCGGCGAGCCGACCGACGCCTTGCCGTACGCCTTCGCGAGATGCTGCTTCACGACGTCGGGGTTCTCCGTCACGAGGAACGAACCGCCGACCGGGAACGCGCCGTAGTCGCGGGCTTCGGGAATGCCCGACGCCTGCAGCAGGTGCAGCGCGCCGCCGCCCGCGCCGATGAACACGAACTTCGCGTCGACCGATTGCGGCGGCTCGTCCGAGTGCAGCTTGACCCACGTCACGTGCCACGTGCCGTCGGCATTGCGCGTGATTTCGCGCACTTCGCTCGACAGCGACAGCGTGAAGTTGGGCTGCGTCTTCAGGTAGCCGACGAACTGGCGCGTGATCTCGCCGAAGTTCACGTCGGTGCCGATCGGCGTCCACGTCGCCGCGACCTTCTGGTTGCGGTCGCGGCCTTCCATCATCAGCGGCACCCACTGCTTGATCTGGTCGTAGTCTTCCGAGTACTGCATCCCGCGGAACAGCGGGCTTGCCTGCAGCGCTTCATAGCGCTTCTTCAGGAAGCGGACGTTGTCGTCGCCCCATACGAAGCTCATGTGCGGCGTCGAGTTGATGAACGAGCGCGGGTTCTTCAGCACGCCCTGCTTGACCTGCCACGCCCAGAACTGGCGCGAGATCTGGAACGACTCGTTGATCTCGATCGCCTTCGAGATGTCGATCTTGCCGTCGGCCTTTTCCGGCGTGTAGTTCAGTTCGGCGAGCGCCGAGTGGCCGGTGCCGGCGTTGTTCCAGCCGTTCGAGCTTTCCAGTGCGACGCCGTCGAGGCGTTCGACCATCGTCATCGACCAGTCAGGCTGAAGCTCGTGCAGCCAGACGCCGAGCGTCGAGCTCATGATGCCGCCGCCCACCAGCAGGACGTCGACCTTCTTCGTATCGTCGGCATGCGCGGACGATGCGGCGACGCACAGCGCGAGCGCCGACAGTATTACCCGTAACGTTTTGATCACAGCAGATCCCTTTTTCAACTTGGATGCATCGGTTTGCCACGCCGCCCGGCGCGCGTGTCGATCGCGGCGAAACATGGATCCGGAGTTCCGGATCGCGAATCCGGAATTCCGGATCGACGCGTCGCGCCGTTGCATTTGCGCACGCGAAACCGTTGCGAAGGAGACCTTCGGATCGGCTCGCGACAGGCACGCAATGGCCGGCTTCACGGCGCGCGCTGGGTGCCGGGGCCCTTGCGGCAAGCCTGAGCGGTTGGGGGTTCAGGCTGCGTCGAAAAGGGCCGCACGCGACGTCGTTGCCGGGGGCGGGGTGGCAAGGGGCGCGTAATGTAACCGAACTCGTTTGCTGTGTCACAAACGAAAAATACCGTTGTTTTCGTGGGGTTTTTTGCGTGTCCGGGTTTCCGGAATGACGGTCGTGGAAACCGGGGAAGGTGTGGACAACTGCGCGGGATCGGGAGGGGGACGAGGGCGATCGCGTCGCGGCCGCACGCCGCGGCACGATCGCATCGGACTATTTCACGTCACTTCGCCGAACCGTTCCCGCAAAACTGCCCGTACGCCTGCGCCGAGTTCTCGAAACCCTTCTGCTTCGCGAGTTCCCACGGGCGCTCGCATTGTTGCGTCGCTTCGCACCACGAATAGCCGGCCGAGCCGATGCACCCGTGCGCATCGCGATCGCCGCCGACCACCGGCGGTGCGGGCGGTACCGAAGATTGCGCGGGCGGCGCGGAGGGCGCGGAACAGGCGCTCAAGGCGAACGCGCAGGCGAGCGCGGCGGCCAGCGATGCGGAAGGGCTGAAACGTTTCATGAGGGCGTGCTCCATGGCGGAATGAATGGGGGAGGACCGGAGGCGGCGCGCACGTTGGCCGCGCCGTTCACGCGTCCGGCACCGGCACGCGCGACGAGAACTTCACTTCGCGCAACGCGAGGCTCGACTGGATCGACGATACCCCCGCCTGCTTGCGCAGCACGCGCTCGACGAATTCCGCGTACGCGTCGAGATCGGCGGCGACGACCTGCAGGATGTAGTCGGCCGCGCCGGTGATCTTGTGGCACGACAGCACCTCGTCGTGTCGCCGGATCACGTCCTCGAAGTGGTCGGAATCCTGGTCAGAGTGCATGTTGAACGTGACGTGCACGAACGCGAACACGTTCATGCCGAGCGCGCGCCGGTCGAGGTTCGCCTGGTAGCCGGTGATCACGCCTTCGTCCTCGAGCCGCTTGCGGCGGCGCCAGCACGGCGTGACGCTGAGCGACAGCTTCTCGCCGAGCGTCGCGTTCGACAGCGCGCCGTCGTCCTGCAGCAGGCGCAGCATGGCGCGGTCGACGCCGTCCAGTTCGGCCGGAGCGCGATTTTTGCTCATTTTCGTGATTCCGTAGGCGGTTTTCTCAAAAGTGTACGAAAGGTGCGCGCGAAAAGCAAAGCTATTGCCGGTATCCGTCAATAAACTGTTGCCATCCTCACCGCAACGGTCAACCATGCTCACGGTCTATAGCAGCGATCACCAACTGCATCGCGGCGTCGAACTGAAGGACGGCGCGATCACCGATTCGTTCGAAAACCCCCTTCGCGCCGAAACGGTGCTCGCGCAGGTGCGCGCCGCCGGCCTCGGCGACGTGATCGCGCCGAAACCGTTCGACCGCGCGTGCTATGCGGCCGCGCACAGCGCGCGCTATGTCGAGTTCCTCGCCGGCGCGTGGGACGAATGGACGGCAACCGGCCGCACCTGCCAGGCGCTGCCGCTCGTATGGCCGGTGCGCGCGATGCCCGCCGCCGCGACGCCGCCCGCGTTCATCGACGGCAAGCTCGGCTTCTACGCGATGGACGCCGGCGCGCCGATCAACGCCGGCACGTGGGACGCGGTGAGCGCGAGCGCGAACTCGGCGCTGACCGGCGCCGACCTGCTGTCGAGCGGCGCGGCGCGCGCGGCGTTCGCGCTGTGCCGCCCGCCCGGCCACCACGCCGGCCGCGAGTACGCGGGCGGCTACTGCTACCTGAACAACGCGGCGATCGCCGCGCAGCATTGCATCGCGCAGGGCGCCGCGCGTGTCGCGGTGCTGGACGTCGATTTCCATCACGGCAACGGCACGCAGGACATCTTCTACGATCGCGCGGACGTGCTGTTCGCGTCGATCCACGGCGAGCCGCCGGTGTCGTACCCGTACTTCTCCGGCTACGCGGACGAGCGCGGCGCCGGCGCGGGCGAAGGCTTCAACCTGAACCTGCCGCTGCCGAAGGGCACGCTGTGGGCCGCTTACGAGCAGGCGCTCGACCACGCGGCCGCCGCGATCGCCGCGCATGCCCCCGACGCGCTCGTCGTGTCGCTCGGCGTCGACACGTTCGAGCACGACCCGATCAGCCATTTCCGGCTGCGCTCGCCCGACTACCTGCGCATCGGCGCGGCGCTCGCGCGCCTGAACGTGCCGACGCTGTTCGTGATGGAGGGCGGCTACATGGTCGACGAGATCGGCATCAACGCGGTCAACGTGCTGCTGGGATTCGAAGGGCGCGCGTAACGCGGCGCCGACCGTTTCAACGGCGGCCCCGGCCGCCGCAACCTTGGAGCAAGGGCATGACGCGATATCTGGATGTGACGAGCGTATCGACGCTTGTGGCCGAAGTCGGGATGACGCAGATCCTGACGACGATGGCCTCGTATATCGAGCAGGACTACCGGCGCTGGGAGACGTTCGAGAAGACCGCGCGCCTCGCCAGCCATTCGACCGACGGCGTGATCGAGCTGATGCCGACCTCGGACGCGCGGCTGTACGCGTTCAAGTACGTGAACGGCCATCCGAAGAACACCCGGGCCGACCTGCTGACCGTGATGGCGTTCGGCGTGCTGGCCGACGTCGACACCGGCTACCCGCTGCTGCTCAGCGAGATGACGCTCACGACGGCGATCCGCACCGCGGCGACGTCCGCGCTGGTCGCGCGCTTTCTCGCGCGCGCCGATGCGCGTTCGATGGCGCTGATCGGCAACGGCGCGCAGAGCGAATTCCAGGCGATCGCGTTTCACGAGATGCTCGGCATCGACGAGCTGCGCGTGTTCGACATCGATCCGGCGGCGACCGACAAGCTGATCCGCAACCTCGCGCCGTTCGCGGGGCTGCGCGTGATCCGCTGCGCGTCGGCGGCGGACGCCGTGCGCGGCGCGGACATCGTGACGACGGTGACCGCCGACAAGACCAACGCGACGATCCTGACGCCGGACATGATCGAGGACGGGATGCACGTGAACGCCGTCGGCGGCGATTGTCCCGGCAAGACCGAACTGCACGCGGACGTGCTGCGGCGCGCCCGCGTCGTCGTCGAATACGAGCCGCAGACGCGCATCGAAGGCGACATCCAGCAGATGCCGGCGGAATTTCCGGTGATCGAGTTCGCGCGGATCGTCTCGGGCGCCGAGCCGGGCCGCGAGTCGGACGCGCAGGTGACGGTGTTCGATTCCGTCGGCTTCGCGCTGGAGGATTTCTCGGCGCTGCGCTACCTGAACGCGGCCGCGCGCGAGCGCGAGATCGGCATCGAGCTCGACCTGATTCCCGCGCCGCGCGATCCGAAGGACCTGTACGGCGTCGCGACGGGCGGCGACGCGGGCGTGCTGCCGGCCGGCACGGGCCGCGCGGTGCAGGAAGCGCTGCGCCATTGAGCGCGGCCGATGCGTCGTCGGAACCACAACACGTCCCGCATGGCACGGGGCACACAAGACTGACCAGGAGACAGACATGATTCGACATCACATGACGGCACTGGCTGCTGCTGCGGCGCTGACCTGCGCGCTGTCCGCGCATGCGGACGAGATCGTGCGCATCGGGCACGTCGCGCCGCTGACCGGCGCGATCGCGCATCTCGGCAAGGACAGCGAGAACGGTGCGCGCCTCGCGGTCGAGGAGATCAATGCGAAAGGGCTCGTGATCGGCGGCAGGAAGGTCACGCTGCAACTCGACGCGCAGGACGACGCGGGCGATCCTCGCACCGCGACGCAGGTCGCGCAGCGGCTCGTCGACGACAAGGTGGTCGGCGTCGTCGGCCATCACAATTCGGGCACGTCGATTCCGGCGTCGCGCGTCTATCGCGACGGCGGCGTCGTGCAGATCTCGCAGGCTGCGACCAACCCGACGTACACGCAGCAGGGCTTCAAGACGACCTATCGCGTCGTCGCGACCGACGCGCAGCAGGGGCCGGCGCTTGCGATGTACGCGGCGAAGAACATGGGAATCAAGACCGTGGCCGTGGTCGACGATTCGACCGCGTACGGGCAGGGGCTCGCGACCGAGTTCGAGAAGGCCGCGAAGGCGGCCGGCCTGCAGGTCGTGTCGCGCGACGCGACCAACGACAAGGCGATCGACTTCCGCGCGATCCTCACGAAGATCAAGGGCGTGAACCCGGACGCGATCATGTACGGCGGGATGGACGCGACGGGCGGCCCGCTCGCGAAGCAGGCGCGCCAGCTCGGCATGCGCGCGAAGATACTCGCCGGCGACGGCGTGTGCTCGACGGACCTGCCGAAGCTCGCGGGCCCGGCGTCGGACAACGTCGTGTGTTCCGAGGCGGGCATCGCGCTCGAGAAGATGCCCGGCGGCGCGGCGTTCGCGAAGCGCTACGAGGCGCGCTACCACCAGCCGATGCAGGTGTATGCGCCGTTCTCGTACGACGCGGTGTACATCATCGTCGATGCGATGAAGCGCGCGAACTCGACCGATCCGGCGAAGGTGCTCGCCGCGATGCCGGCCACCGACTATCGCGGCGTGATCGGCGAAACCAGCTTCACGCCGCAGGGCGACCTGAAGCACGGCGCGATTTCGGTGTTCACGTACAGGAGCGGCAAGAAGGCGCTGCTCGATATCGTGAAGATGTAACGCGGCGGGTCCGGCAAAAAAAACGCCGCCCGTGATGGGCGGCGACAAGCGGAGATGGTACGACGGATGCCGGACGGGATGGCTGTCTCGTCCGGCACGGCCATTGTCGCGGAATGCGGGTGCGCAGTGAATCAGACGAGTCTGATTTGGTGGCGGGCCGCGCGGCGCATCCATCCGGAGCGATTCCGGGCGGCGTGTGGACGCGGGCGCGGGCGTGACGGCCGCCGTGCGAGCCGGGCGCAGCGGCCGCCCGCGCGCCTCACCGCGTTGCAGCTTGCGCGGCGTCGGTGCGGCGTGGCGCGTCGTGCACGATGTGCAGCTCGCGCGTGCGGATCGGCAGCGCGCAGTTCGCGTCGGCGAGCGTCTTGCGCACCTGGCGGGCGAGGCGCCAGCGCATGGCCCAGAACTTGTCGGTGTGCGTCCATACGCGCAGGTTCGCGACGGCCGTGCTGTCGTCGAAGCGCATCACCATCACGTCGGGCGCCGGATCGTGCAGCACGTCGGGATCGGCCGCGGCCAGCGCGCGCAGCGCATCGAGCGCGCGCTCGATATCGTCGTGCACCGACACCTCCACTTCGAGATCGAGACGGCGCGTCGGATTGCGTGTGTAGTTGCGGATCGCGCTGCCCCACAGCGCGCTGTTCGGCACGTATTCGCAGATGCCGTCCGGCTTCGTCAGCCGCGTCATGAACAGCCCGACCTCGTCGACGGTGCCTGCGACCCCCGCGCCGCCGTCGATGTAGTCGCCGACCTTGAACGGCCGCAGCAGCAGGAGCATGATGCCGGCCGCGATGTTCTGCATCGTGCCCTGCAGCGCGAGCCCGATCGCGAGGCCGGCCGCGCCGAGTACCGCGACGATGCTCGCGGTTTCGATGCCGAGCTGCGACAGCGCGCCGACGATCGCGACGATGCGGATGCCCCACACGGCGACGTCGCACAGGATCGGCCGCAGCGTGTCGTCGACGCGCTCCTTGTTCGCGAGCAGCCGGTTCAGCCAGTTGCCGATGCGCTTCGACAGCCACCAGCCGGCGACGAGCAGCGCGAGGCCGGCGCACAGCTTGAGGGACAGGGTGGACAGCGCGTTCCACAGGAACGTCCAGCGTTCCGGATGAAGTTGATCGAGAGACATGCGGGATTCCGGTTGGATGGCTCGATGCGCGACACGCGACGGGCCGCCGCATGCGCAGCGGGCCGGCGCGCGCGCCGGCAGCGTTCGACCATGCACGGTACGCAATGGTTCGCGCCCGTGCATGGGGTCGGGTCGTCAGCCGACGTGAAATCCGCATTTCGTTCGAGTACTAAGAGATGGGAAATAAAAATAAGATTGGTCCCATTTAGCGAGTTCGTGCGCGCCGATACACTCGCCTTCATGTTGCCGGGCCGCGAACGCAGCGCTTCCGCGATACCCGGCTTTTCCCCTGTTTCCATTGATAGCGAGTGACGACGTCATGCGGTTAGACCTGCGTTCCCGTCTCGCACGCGAACAAGGTCGATCCGCCGTGCGCGGCGTCCGACGTTTTCCGGATCTCCGCGCGCTGGTGCGCGGTGTCGTCGCGGCGGCCTGCGTGGCCGGCGCGCACGGGGCGGCGGCACAGGCGGCTCTCGATGCCGCCGCCTCCGCGCCCGCGATTCCGGAGTCCGCCGACCTTGCCGACGTGCCTTTTTTCAGTTCCGCGCGAACCACGTGGGGCGGCTTGCGCACGCCGGCGGTGCCGCTCGACGTCGCGTACGTATCGCATGCGTCGCCCGATCCGGCGGCTGCCGGGCGCGACGGCCCCGTGGCCCGCTTCGGCGCGTGCGTGGCTTACCGCGTGCTGTGCGACGCGGCGCGCGGCGCGGTCGAGCGCAGCCATGCGGCGCGGTTCGATTACGGCCTTGCGTCGCCCTTGCCCGCGCTGGACGCGCAACCGGCGTTCGGGCGGACGGCCGTCGGTCTCGCGTCGGCCGAGCCGTTCATGCTCGATGTACCGGCGAGCGGCGCGCGCGCCGGCGCGATCGCCGGCACCCTGCGGGCGTCGCTGGCGCGCGCCGACCTGCCGGCCGGCGTGGCCGCGCAGATCGTCCGCTTGCTCGCCGGGCGCATCGATCCGTCGCAGCGCGGTGCGGCCGGCGATACCTTCCGCGTCGCGTTCGAACCCGACGGCCGCGCGACGCATCCGGGCCGCGCGCGCGTGACGGCGCTCGACATCCGCCTGCGCGGCCAGCGTGTCGCGGCCGTATGGTTCGCGCCCGATGCCGGTTCGCCGGGCGCGTACTACGACCTCGACGGCATGCCGCTTGCCGGGACGCGGTTCGCGATGCCGGTCAGGGCGACGCGGATCAGCTCGCGGTTCGGTGCGCGCGTGCATCCGGTGACGGGCGCGCGCCACGTGCATTCCGGCGTCGATCTGGCGGCACCGGCAGGGCGGGCGGTTCACGCGTCGGAGCGCGGTGTCGTGACGTTCATCGGCACCGAGGCGCGCGGCTACGGCAAGTATGTGGTGATCCGCCACGACGGCGGCTATGCGTCGTACTACGCGCACCTGTCGGCATTCGAGCCGACGCTGCGAACCGGCGCGCGCGTCGCGCGCGGCCAGCGCATCGGCGCGGTGGGCAGCACGGGCACCGCGACCGGCCCGCATTTGCACTTCGAGGTGCGGCAGCGTGCGCGCCTCGTCGATCCGGTCGGGCTGGTGCGCGCAGCCGACGCGGCGAGGCTGACGGGCGAACGGCGGGTGGCGTTCAACCGCGCGGCCCGTGGTGCGCGTACGCAACTGGCGGCGGCCGAGTGGCTGTCGCCGGTTGCGATGTCGAAACCCGCTACTTCGCGGGCCGGCTGACCCCGCGGGATGCCGGCCGTCAGCCGGGTGGCCGGTTGCGCCCGGCTACGCGCCGGCACTCGCGCCGCAGGTGCTGTTCGTGCGCCAATGACTGCCGGCCCGTCCGCTTCAACGCCGGGATCGCACGCGATCCGGGGTAGTGGCGATTCGCTCTACGGCCGGGGCGGGAGACACCCCGGCCGGGCAACGCGCACCGCTCACGCGGCCGCTACGACCGGCAACCAGATTTCAAGCACCCCGGTTTCCGCAACGGGATCGAAATCCTCGCTGTAGCGCTCGAATTCGGGCGCGTCCACGGCCTTGAAACCCGACGTCGGCAGCCAGCCGTTCCAGATGCTGTAGATGGTCTGATGGAGCGTGGAGATGTGTCCGCCGTGTTCGAAGACCGCATACCGCTGCGGTTCGAGCTCGACGCAGCGAAACGGCGCGGGCAGCCGGTCGCGATGCGCGACTTCGACGCCGGCGATGTACTCGAAGCTGCCATCCGCATCCGGGTTGCAGCATACGCCGTAGGTCACGTCGCCGATCTGGCCGGGGATCGTGCCGAGGTACGGGACGAACGCCTGCCAGAGCGCCGGGATTCCTTCGTTGGTTTCAAAGGTGTAGCGGTCGCTCATGCCGGCGATCAGCCGTTTTTCCGCGACTTCGAAGCGGGACGGCGTCACGGCGATCAGATTCAGTTCTTTCATGCGAAGCGGCTCCACAAGAGACAATCCGTCGAGGGTGCGCCGTGTCCGCACTTCCTCGGGCGTCATGCCGAAGAGGTCGCGGAAGGCGCGCGTAAACGCCTCATGGGAGCCATAGCCGGCGTCGAGCGCCACGTGCAGGATGTCCGGCGCGCCTTGCGCCAGCGCGTGCGCCGCACGCGTCAGCCGCCTCGACCGGACATAGCGCATCACGGGCCACCCGGTATTCATCGAGAACAGCCGCGAAAAGCCGAAACGCGTCATGTCGCAATCGGCGGAAATCCTGTCGAGCGTCAGTGCCTTGTCGAGCGCGGTTTCGATGTACCAAAGTGCTTTGCCAACCGGATTCATAGCGTGCCAATGAGGGTGTCGGACGGAACTATAGGGTACCGGCGGCGGGTGCATTTGATCGTTCTTGCGGCGCGTGCGGCAGACAGGTGCAAGCCGCTGCGCGCCGCGCCGCGCCGCATCGCGTCACGGAGCCGGGCGGGTCGGGATCGACGCGCCGGCGGGGGCGATCGGGCTTCGGCGCGGACGCCCCGTGCGGGCACCAGGCCGCGCCGGTTTCAACGTCGGCACGCTGTTGGCGGCCGCGCCTGTCGGCCGCCAACGAACGCCCGCGGCACGCCGATGGCAGCGGGAAGAGTGTGCGGCAACCGGCGAAGATCGTTGACCAACTCACTCCGAACGTGAACGGGGGCGCCATCGGTGCGGCACCCGTGAAGCATGGCGGCGGGCTATCGGACAGGACTGATTCCGGCGGCCGCGCGGACGTGCGACGGGCGAGTCACCCATTGACAACCCCGGTCGCCCTGTGATCTGATTCCGGCCATGCAAGCCGCCCAGCCCCTCTTCTCGCTACGACTACTAGCCCGTTTCTCCGGGCTGGGTCTGCGGCTGCGCGCTTCCTTCCTGCTTCGTTCCTGAAGCGCCAGATTTCCCCCGTATCACAGACCTGGCCCCGGTTGTCGACCGGCGCCTGAGTTCGTCCTTCTTCCGTACCGCTCCGCTCCGTCCCGGTCGCTCAACCGCCAAGGCCGTCGTTCGCCGTACCGCTTTGCCGTTGTGCCGTTTCCACCGTTTCAACCGCTGCGCGCGCAGCCGCCGCCATGACCGATGGCCGCCGCGCCGCGGTGTTCCGATCAACCGACCGAGGACCGACATCATGATGCTGAAGAACCCCGCCGCGAAGTACCGACCGTTTACGCCCGTCAACCTGCCGGATCGCACGTGGCCGTCGCGCACGATCACGCAGGCCCCGATCTGGATGAGCACCGACCTGCGCGACGGCAACCAGTCGCTGTTCGAGCCGATGGACGCGGCGCGCAAGATGCGGATGTTCAAGATGCTGGTCGCGATCGGCTTCAAGGAGATCGAGGTGGCGTTCCCGTCGGCATCCGAGACCGACTTCAATTTCGTGCGCGAGCTGATCGAGGGCGGCCACATTCCGGACGACGTCACGATCGAGGTGCTCACGCAGGCGCGCGACGACCTGATCGAGCGCACCTTCGAATCGCTGCGCGGCGCAAAGCGCGCGATCGTGCACCTGTACAACGCGACCGCGCCGGAATTCCGCAAGATCGTGTTCGGTCTCGACCGCGATGGCGTGAAGCAGCTCGCGGTGAACGCGGCGCGCACGATCAAGCGTTGCGCCGACGCCGCCACCGATACGCATTTCACGCTGCAGTACAGCCCGGAAACCTTCACCGCGACCGAGCTCGATTTCGCGAAGGAAGTCTGCGACGCCGTGTTCGACGTCTGGCAGCCGACGCCGGAGCACAAGGCGATCGTGAACCTGCCGGCGACCGTCGAAGTCGGCACGCCGAACTTCTACGCGGACCAGATCGAATGGATGCACCGCAACCTCGCGCGCCGCGACGCGCTGATCGTGTCCGTGCACCCGCACAACGACCGCGGCACCGCGGTCGCGGCGGCCGAGCTGGCGGTGATGGCCGGTGCGGACCGGATCGAGGGCTGCCTGTTCGGCAACGGCGAGCGCACCGGCAACGTCGATCTCGTCACGCTCGCGCTGAACCTGTACTCGCAGGGCGTCGATCCGGGCCTCGATTTCTCGCAGATCAACGAAGTCGCGCGCACGTCCGAGGAATGCACGCAGTTGCCGATCCATCCGCGCCATCCGTACGTCGGCGATCTCGTGTTCACCGCGTTCTCCGGCTCGCACCAGGATGCGATCAAGAAGGGCTTCGCGGTACAGAAACCCGACGCCGTCTGGGAAATGCCGTACCTGCCGATCGATCCGAGCGATGTCGGCCGTACGTACGACTCGATCATTCGCGTGAACAGCCAGTCGGGCAAGGGTGGCATCGCGTACCTGCTCGAGCAGAGCTACGGCGTCGCGCTGCCGCGCCGCCTGCAGGTCGACTTCAGTGCGGCCGTGCAGCGCCTGACCGACAACAGCGGGCTCGAGGTGACGAGCGCGCAGATCTGGTCGCTGTTCCAGCAGGAATACGTGGAAGGCGATGCGCCGCTGCGTTACGTCGGCCATGAGCTGAGCGAGCGGGACGGCCGCGAGACGATCGTGCTGACCGCCGACGTGCACGGCGAGCGTCGCGTGCTGCGCGGCGAAGGCAACGGCCCGCTCGACGCGCTGATGCACGCGTTGCGTACGCCGCTGCGCATCCAGCATTACGAGGAGCGCGCGCTGTCGCAGGGCGCCGATGCGAAGGCGATCGCGATCGCGGAGCTGGCCGGCACGGGCGTGCGCGGCAGCGCGTTCGGCGTCGGCATCGACGCGAACCTGACGACGGCGTCGATCCGCGCGGTGATCAGCGGCGTCAACCGCGCGTATGCGCGCGCGGACGAAGCGGCACAGGCGACGTTTTTTGACGCGCATCGCGCGATGCAGGCAGTCGCGTAAGCGGGGCGGCAGCGGCCGCGCCGGCGCTGGCCGGCGCGGCTGCCTCGCCTTCCCCGGCGTGGCCGCCGCGCACCCCGTCGAGCGCATTCCGCAGTTCCGTCTTCATGAAATCCACCCACGCGCGCGTCTTCGCGTCGAGATGCCGGCGTGACGGATACACCAGAAACACCCCCACCTCATCCGCCCGGTAATCGGGCAGCACGCGCACCAGCGCGCCCGACCGCAGCCCGTCGTCCGCGACGAACGCCGGCAGCAGGCCGATTCCCGCGCCTTCCCGCACCGCGATCGCGAGCGACGCCGCGACGTCGGCCGTCATCGAAGGTTCGAACGCGATCGTCTCCGCCTCCGTGCCGCGCGTGAGGGTCCACTCGCGCGCCGGGTACGCGGGCGCAACCAGTTGCAGGCAGCGATGCCGCGCGAGCGCGCGCGGCGTGTCCGGCATCCCGTGGCGCTCGACATACGCGGGCGCCGCGCACAGCACGTTGCCGATCCGCCCGACGTCGATCGCCACCTGATCGGAGCTGGGCAGGCTCGGCATCGCGACCACCGCGACGTCGTAGCTGTCGCGGATCAGGTCCGGCACCTGCGGCGCGAGCGTCAGGTCGACGCTGACGTCCGGATAGCGCGCCTGGAAGCGCGCGACGAGCGGAATCACGAAGCGGTTCGCGATGCTGGCGCTGCAGTGCGCGCGCAGCCGGCCGTGCGGATGCAGCCGCGCGCCGCGTGCCTCGCGTTCGCTCGCATCGACGGCGAGCGTGATGTCGCGTGCGCGCGCCAGATAGCGTTCGCCGGCCTCGGTCAGGCACATCGAGCGCGTCGTGCGGTTCAGCAGCCGGATGCCGAGATGCGTTTCCAGCGATGCGATCGTGCGGCTGACGTACGCGGTCGTGAGGTTGAGCCGTTTGCCGGTTTCGGTGAAGGTGCCCGCATCGGCGAGCGTGACGAAAACCTGCATGCTTTGAATCAGATCCATCGGCGTGGCGGGCGCGTGGCGCCGGTGTCGTGCGATGCCGCTACTGTAGCGAGCGGCGGGTCGCGCCGCGCACGCGCGTATGCGCTCGATCGTCGCGAAACGGACAGTGCGGTTCAGCGCCGCCGGAAGTATTCGCTCGGAGGCACGCCGAGCGCCTTGCGGAACATCGCCGCGAACGCACTGGGGCTGTCGTAGCCGTGCTCGAGCGCGAGCTCGAGGATCGGCGTACCGGCGGCCAGGCGCGGCAGGCTCAGCAGCAGACGCGCATGGCGGCACCACGCGCCATGCGTCATGCCCGTTTCACGCTTGAAGGCGCGCGCGAGCGTGCGCTCGTTCATGTGCGCGTCGCGCGCCCACGACTGCAGCGTGACGACCGACGACGGTTCATGGATGAGCCGCGTGCACAGCGCGGCGAGCGCCGGATGGCGCGGCATCGGCACATGCAGCGACAGCAACGGCGCGATTTCGATTTCGTCGAGGATCAGCGCGAGCACGCGTCCCGCACGATGCGAAAGGTCGTAGTCGGCCGGCAGTTCGCATGCGGTCACGATCAGTTCGCGCAGCAACGTGCCGACCTCGATCACGCGGCACGCGTCCGGCAGGCTCGGCCGCACTTCGCGTGCGACGAACACCGAGCGCATCTGCACGTCGCCGGCCATCCGGATCTCGTGCTGCGTGCCGGCCGGCACCCACACCGCGCGCCCTGTCGGCACCACCCAGCTGCCGGCATCCGCATGCACGAGCATCACGCCGGAAATGGCGTGAATCAGCTGGCCATGCTGGTGCGAATGCGGCGGATACAGGACGCCGGACGCCGCGTCGGACGCGACGACCGCGATCTGCTTGTGCTTGTCCTTGCGCTCGAGCGCGCTGAAAAATGGGTCCACGTGTCCTTTTCTCGACGACGAATGCGCTTTGCGCGCGAGATCGACCGAATGGGTCGAAATTACCATAGGTCCACCGTTTGCTCGACTGTCATTGCACGATGCGCGCCTCGCCATTTCCTCCGGTTTCCCTCCGTCTGTCCGTTGCCGCCGCGCTGCTGAGCGCCGCGGCGCTCGCCGCCTGCTCGGTCGGCCCCCCGTACCGGCCGCCCGTGGCCGACGCGGTGCGCGCGGCGCCGTTCGATGCGGCGGCCGATGCGCCTGTCGCGTCCGGCGGCGCGTTGCCCGACCGCTGGTGGCAACTGTTCGACGATCCGGCGCTGGACGCGCTCGTGCGCGAAGCGCTCGCGCAGAACCGCGATCTCGCGGTGGCGGCGGCACGCGTGGCGCGGGCGCGGGCCGTGCTCGACGAAGCGGATGCCGCGCGGCTGCCCGATACGACGGCCGGCTTCGGCGTCGACTACGGCAAGCACGCGCCCGACCAGATCGCCGCGAGCGCGAAGGGGACCGATGCGCGTACGCGCTGGGGTTTCGCGCCGTCGTTCGCGGTGTCGTGGGAAGTCGATCTGTGGGGGCGTGTCGGTCATCTCGTCGACGCCGCGCGCGCCGATTCGGAGGCCGTGCAGGCCGCGTCCGACGCGATGCGCGTGGCGGTGGCCGCCGAGACGACGGCCGCCTATGCGCAGGCCTGTGCGTACGGCGAGCGGGTCGACGTGGCCGAGCGTTCGGTCGCGATCGCCGACCGGCTCGCCGCGTTGACCGAGCGGCAGCGCGCGCACGGTCTCGTGTCCGACCTGGAAGTCGCGCGATCGCGCGCGTTTGCCGACGATACGCGCGCCGAACTGCCGGCGCTCGCGGGTGCGCGCCGCGCCGCGTTGTATGAACTGGCCGTGCTGACCGGACAGGCGCCCGGCGCGATTCCCGATGCGGCCGCGCGCTGCCATGCGACGCCCGCGCTCGCGCGGCCGTTCCCGGTCGGCGACGGCGCGGCGCTGCTCCGTCGCCGCCCCGATCTCCGCGAAAGCGAGCGCCGGCTCGTCGCATCGAATGCGCGAATCGGCGTTGCGACGGCCGAACTGTATCCGTCGATCGTGCTGGGCGGCTCGGTGAACTGGCTGTCGACGAGCGGCGCACCGTCGTCGCTCGGCGACAAGTACGCGATCGCCTGGGGCGTCGGGCCGTTGATCACGTGGCGCTTCCCGAATCTCGCGGCGAGCCGCGCGCAACTTGCGCAGGCGCGCGCCGACGATGCCGCCGCGCGCGCGTCGTTCGATGCGCAGGTGCTGCGCGCATTGAAGGAAACCGAGCAGGCGCTGGCGCGCTATGGCGCCGAGTGGCGCCGCAAGTCCGCGCTCGAGACCGCGCGTGCGGAACACGCACGCGCTTACCGGCTGGCCGAACTGAACTACGACGCGGGCGCGCTGGATTTCCTCGGCGTGCTCGACGCGCAGCGCAGCCTCGTTACGGTCGATGCGGCGCTTGCCGCGTCGACGCAGCAGGTCGCGCTCGATCAGGTGGCCGTCTTCAAGGCACTGGGGGGCGGCTGGCAGCCCTAGCCGGCCGTTTGTCAATCCGTACGCAATCAACCATTCCGATTCCGATCATGAGCACCACAGCCGTACCCGAGAAATCCGCCCGCTTCGCGCGGCGCCACTGGATCGCCGCGGGCGCCTTCATCGCCGTCGTCGCGCTTGCCGGGTTCGGCTGGCGCTGGTGGACGGTCGGCCGCTTCATCGAACACACCGACGACGCGTACGTGCGCGCCGACATCGTGACCGTCAGCCCGCGCGTGGCCGGCTATGTCGCGCGGGTGGCCGTCGACGACAACCAGCCCGTGAAGCGCGGCGACGTGCTCGTCACGCTCGACGATCGCGACTATCGCGCGAAGCTCGACGATGCGCAGGCGGCCGTCGCTGCCGCCGATGCGACGTTGCAGGCCGAGGAAGCCGCGGCCGCGACGCTCGACGCCCAGGTCGGCCAGCAGCGCAGCGTGATCGAGCAGGCGCAGGCCGACGCGGCCGCCGCGCGCGCCGAGGCCGCGCGGCGCGATGCCGATGCGGCGCGCTACCGGCAGTTGCTCGCCGAATCGGCCGCCAGCGGCCAGCGCTGGGAACAGGCGCACGCCGATGCGCTGAAGGCGCGCGCGGAGCTGGCCCGCGCGAGCGCGGCCGTGCACGCGCAGGACGACCAGCAGACGGTGCTGCGCCGGCGGCGCGCGCAGAGCACGGCCGCGATCGAACAGGCGCGTGCGCGGCTCGCGGCGTCGCGCGCGAAGCTCGCGCTGGCGCAGCTCGATCTCGAGCACACGGTGATCCGCGCGACGCGCGACGGCACGATCGGCCAGCGCGCGGTGCGCGCGGGCCAGTATGTCGAGGTCGGGATGCCGCTGCTCGCGGTCGTGCCGCTGCGCGACGTGTACGTCGTCGCGAATTTCAAGGAGACGCAGCTCGGCGCGATGCACGACGGCCAGCCGGTCGAGATCGACGTCGATACCTATTCGGGCCGCACGCTGCACGGCCGCGTGCTCGGCCTTGCACCGGGCTCGGGCGCCGAATTCGCGCTGCTGCCGCCCGACAATGCGACCGGCAACTTCACGAAGATCGTGCAGCGCGTGCCCGTGAAGATCCGGCTCGATGCGCCGCCGCCGGGCCTCGTGCTGCGGCCCGGCATGTCGGTGATCGCGCGCGTCGACACGCGCGGTGAACCGGGAGCCGGATCGTGACGGCCGCGACGACACCGGCCGCGCAGGCCGCGCGGGAGGACGAAGTCTCGCTGCGCGCGTGGGTCGCGGTGCTCGGCGGCGTGTTCGGCTGCTTCATGGCGGGGATGAACGTGCACGTGACGAACGCGTCGCTGCCGGACATTCGCGGGTCGCTGGGCGCGAGCTTCGAGGAAGGCTCGTGGATCTCGACCGCCTACCTCGTCGCCGAGATCGTCGTGATCCCGCTCACCGGCTGGCTCGTGCAAGTGTTCTCCGCGCGCCGCGTGCTGCTCGTCGGCGCGACGGGCTTCCTCGCGTGCTCGATCGCGTGCTCGGTCGCGCCGGGCATTTCGTCGATGATCGTCGCGCGCGCGCTGCAGGGGGCGTTCGGCGGCGTGCTGATTCCGTTGTCGTTCCAGCTGATCGTCACCGAGCTGCCGCCGTCGAAGCATCCGCTCGGCATGGCGCTGTTCGCGGTCGCGAACAACGTCGCGCAGGCGGCCGGGCCGTCGCTCGGCGGCTGGCTCACCGACATGTACTCGTGGCGCTGGATCTTCTATCTGCAGATCCCGCCCGCGATCGCGCTGATCGCGGCGATCGCGTGGGCGATCCGTCCGGTGCCCGTGCAGTTGTCGAAGCTGCGCCAGGCCGACTGGTTCGGGATCGCGACGATGGCGATCGGCTTGAGCGCGTTGCAGATCGTGCTGGAGGAGGGCGGGCGCAAGGACTGGTTCGCATCCAGCCTGATCGTCGAGCTGTCGATCGTCGCGCTGATGGGGCTCGTCGCGTTCGTCGCGATCGAGCTGCGGCGCAAGGCGCCGTTCATCAACCTGCGGCTGCTCGGCCGCTACAACTTCGGGATCGCGAGCCTGATGCAGTTCCTGTTCGGCGCGGTGGTGTTCGGCGTCGTGTTTCTCGTGCCGAACTACTTCGCCGAGCTGCACGGCTACAGCGCGCGCGACATCGGCCTCGCGATGATTCCGTACGGACTCGTGCAGTTCGTGATGTCGTTCCTGACACCGCCGCTGATGCGCCGCACGAGCCCGCGCACGACGATCGTGCTCGGCTTCGTGCTCGTCGCGGCCGGCTGCCTGATGAACATCCACCTGACCGCCGACGCCGCGTCGAACGTGATCGTGCCGTCGCTCGTCGTGCGCGGGATCGGGCAGTCGCTCGTCGTGATCGCGCTGTCGGTGATGGCCGTCGACGGGATCGAGAAGGCGCAGCTCGGGTCGGCGTCCGGCGTGTTCAACATGGTGCGCAACGTCGGCGGCGCGATCGGCATCGCGGTGGCGAGCCAGATCGTCGTCGAGCGGCAGAAGCTGCACGCGATGCGGATCGGCGAAGCGGTGACGCCGTTTTCGGCGGCGTTCCAGGAGCGCATGGCGACGCTCGCGCGGCTGCTGGCGCGCGTGCATGTGCCGCGTGGCGACGCACTGCCGGGCGCGGCGACCGGCGGCGTGCACGAGCTGGCACTCGCGCTCGTGAACCAGCGCGTGATGCGGGAGGCGCTGCTGATGGCGTATAGCGATACGTTCCTGATCGCGGGCGTGGCGATGGCGGGATGTACGGTGGCGGCGTTCGCGCTGAAGGGGAAAAAGAAAGCGTGATGGGGACGGACACCCGTTATCGAGGCCTGACATACCTGACAGGCGAAGAAATCCTGCAATGGGCGTATCTTTCACGCGGCGCAGGCGGGACGACCGGCCTGCGGCCGATATCGTGAGCCAGGCCGGCGCAGGTCGCCGGCCTGTCGTTCGTGGTGGCCACGCGCGCCAGGGTCGCGCAGATCCGCGCTGCAGGCCGCCCGCTCTCCGTGGTCCTTGTCCATTCAACCGGCCCGTTGTCGGGCTCATCGCGAGGAAAGCGTCATGACGAAACCCGATTCCCTGAAAGGCGACATCAAGGAGCAAGCTCAGGATGCCGATCGCCACAACCTGGCGCGACCCGCCGCGAACGGCGCGCTGTGGGCGCGCGGGCTGACGACGCAGCGGGTGGCCGACCTGTTCCGGACGCAGCGGGGCCTGCCGGGGCACTGGATGCAGATCCAGAACGAGGTCAACGCCGGGAACCGTTATTTCTATGGCGTCCAGAACGGCCACCAGACGACCGACGAAGGCAAGGAGCTGATCCGCTGGATCGCCGACGCGGTGATCAGCGCCGCACAGCGCGCGGACTTCGATTTTCCGTTGCAGCAGCTTCAATTCACGGCCGATACGGGGTGGCTGAAGCTGCAGCGCGTGTCGGGGCGCGTGATGGTGTTGTCGCGGCCCTGAGCGCCGATCCGGCGCATCGTCGAAACCCGGGGCGATCGGTACGCTGCCGGTGCGCCGAGGATGATTGTTGCGGGCTGGCGCGGTGCGCCCGCTCGCCGGTGACGGGCGTCCGGCGGCGGCCGGGGCCGGACGCTACGCACGGCTTTTCGTTGATTCCGCCGGCCGTCAGACTGACACCGCGATGCCTGCCGAACGCGGTGGCCCCGCCGGTCGCACGACGATTTCCACATGCCGGCCCAGCGACGCGAGCGTCTGCATCAGCAGTTCCAGCGAAACGTTCCGGAGCCTTTCGCGTTGCTCGGGCGTGACGACCGGCCGGGCCATCTCCGCGAGCGCCGCCGCCTCGTCTTCGTTCAGGCCGCGCGAGGATGTCATGGGCGTCGCGCCGTTGCCGGCCGAACCTGCGCGGGAACGCCGCCGCGCTTTCCGCCGCGCCAGCCGCGACTCATGCGTGCAGCGCATCCATCTGCCGGCGTGCGTTCGCGAGCCCCGTTTCGAAGCCGTACGGCTTCATGTCGAGCCCTTCCGCATAGACGAATTCCACGTCGGTGATGCCCATCAAGCCAAGCACGGCACGCAGGTACGGCGTGACCGCATCCGTTTCCTGGCCGACGTGCACGCCGCCGCGCGAGCTGAACACGATCGCGCTGATGCCTTCGACGAGCCCCACCGGATAGGTCTCCGTGTACCGGAACGTGACGCGTGCGCGCGCGACGAGGTCGAACCAGTTCTTCAACTGGGTCGGCACGTTGAGGTTGTACATCGGCGCGCCGATCAGCAGCAGGTCGCTGTCCTTGAGTTCGGCAATCAGTGCGTCGGACAACACGACGGCGCGCTGCGCACGCGCGCTCGGATCGGCCGCGCCGCGCAGCGCGTGAAACAGTTCGCTGTCGAGCATCGGCAGATCGGCATCGACGAGATTGCGCACGATCACGTCGTCGGCATGGCCGTTGGCCTGGCGCCGGGCCAGGAACGTGTCGATCAGCGCGCCGGTGTGCGACTGGCTGCCGTTGATGCTGGATTTGAGGACGAGGATCCTGGCCATGCGGGGTGCTCCGTTGCGAAGGTGAAGACGGGAATCGATCCTAGCATTCACTTTTTGTCGCCAGAAGCGATAAGATCGACGCACTGTGTAGCGTATTTATCCCCAATTGCATGCGAAACAACCTGAAGGGCATCGACGTTTTCGTCGCCGCGGCGGAAGCGAGCAGCTTCGCGCAGGCCGCCGACAAACTGCACCTCACGCGGTCCGCGGTCGGCAAGAGCATCGCGCGCCTCGAGGAGCGGCTGGGCGTCGTGCTGTTTCAGCGGACGACGCGCAGCCAGAGCCTGACCGACGAAGGGGCGTTGTTCCACGACCATTGCCTGCGCGCGATGGAGCAGATCCAGGCGGGCGAGGCGCTGCTGGAAACCGGCAAATGGCAGATGAAGGGGCGCCTGCGCGTGTCGATGCCGACGCTCTTCGGTCATCTTTGCGTGGCGCCGATCCTGATCGAACTGGCCAAGGCGCATCCCGAACTCGATCTCGACCTGTCGTTCACCGATCGCTCCGTCGACCTGGTCGAAGAGCGTTTCGATCTGGCGGTGCGCGTCGGCACGTTGCCGAACAGCAGCGGCCTGATTGCGCGTCCGCTGGGCGAGCACCGGATGGCGTTCTGCGCATCGCCGGCATACCTGGGCCGCTGCGGTGAACCCGCGACCTATGAAGAACTCGAACGGCACAAGGCGCTGGCCTACACGCGTTTCGGCCAGGTGCATCGCTGGCCCGTCATCGTCGATGGCCAGCGCGTGGAATTGCAGCCCGCCACTCGCCTGCTGTCCGACGACCTGAGCGCGCTGATGGATGCGGCCATTGCGGATCTCGGTGTCGCGTGGCTGCCGTACTGGCTGGTGCGCGACGCGTTGCGCGGCGGCGCGTTGCGGGAGTTGCTGCCCGATCGGCCGGGCGTGATCTTTCCGATCCAGGCGGTATGGCCCTACACGCTGCATCTTCCGCTGAAAGTGCGGGCCGCCGTCGATGCGCTGCTGGACCATCTTCCGGCCCGGCTGACCGCGGTCGAGGCGCGGACGTGACGAAGCGATGCCGCTCGCGTTCGGCCGGGCGCGTTACTGGCCGAAGCGGTCCGCCACGGCGTCCTTCAGCCGCGCGGCGGTGATCTCGCCCATGTGCGATTCGACGAGATTGCCTTTCGCATCGAAGAAGAGCGTCGTCGGCAGCCCGCGCGAACCGTAGGCCTGCATCGCGTGCAGCGTGCGATCGAGCAGCACGTGATCGAACCGCAGCCCCTTCCGTTCGAGGAACGTGCGCACCGCTTGCGCGTCTTCGCCCTGGTTGAGCATCAGCACGGTCATCCCCGGATGATCCTGCTGCGCCTGCGCGAGGATCGGCATTTCGCGCTGGCACGGCGGGCACCACGTGGCCCACAGGTTCACGACGACGGGCTTGCCCGCGAAGCGTTGCACCGGCACCGGCGTGGCGTCGAGCGCTTCGAGCTGCAGCGCGGCAAGCGGCGGCGCGCTGTGCTGCAAGGTTGCGAGCGTGCCTTGCGCGATGCCCCACGCGGCGAGGCCCGCCACCATGCCGGCCATCACCGGGCGGCGCAGCGCGGGCAGGCGGCGCAGGCGCCAGCCGGCGAACACGATCGCGGCCGCGACGCCGATGCGCCAGTCGAAGCCGCCGTCGCCGAGCGAGACGATCGAGCGTGGTACGGCGGCGTACTCGTGCCACCACTGCGCGACATAGGCGATGCGCGCGGCGATCAGGCCGAACAGCAGCGTGTCGAGGATCAGGCTCGGGGCGGTCTTGTGATGGCCGTCGGGCGGGCGGTGCTGGATGAAGCGCGCGACGAGCCACGCCAGCAATGCGGCGATGGCTACCGCGACGACGCGGATCGAAAAGGGGCCGATGCTCAGCATGAAAGGACGCGGGTAGACGTGATCGAGCGGGGCAGGAAACTGGATTGTCCGCCTCGGCGGGGCAGCCGTCGACGGTCGTGCGGCGTTTCGACCGGCGGTTGCGCATGCGGGTTCCGTGGCGAACTTCACCGCATCGCGCGGGGGCGATGCACACGGTCGGCTTGCGACGACGCGACTGTCATGCGGGCAGGCTGCAGTTCAGGTGGATCAGAGGGGCGGACGGCCTTGCATCGCCTTCCCGAAATCGGCGGTGCGGCGCGCGAGCGCGGTGGGGATGGTGGCGGCGGGGCGTGCCGGTTGCTGAAGCGCATGCCGGGAAGCGCGTCCTGCCGATGCCGGTCGTGGTGCACGACTTCCGCATCGGCGGCGGCGGACGAGCGTGGCCGCTGCCGCCCGACGGGCCGCACAGGTGCGGCCGGCCGGGCGTCGGGCGCGGGTTACTGCGTCTTGGTCTGCGTGGCGTTCGCCTGTTGCGCGTCGGCCGCCGGTTCGAGCGTCGTCAGCGTCTTCTCGGTGAACTTCTCGTACAGCCAGTTCAGGCGCGTCTCGTCCATGCCGCCGGCGAGGCCGCCGAGTGCATACGATGCCGATACCTTGAAGTGGTCGATCTGATGATTGTCGGCGTCGAGCAGCGTCACGGTGCCGTCGACGTGATCGTTGCCCGCCATGAAGCCGAACATGACGGCGGAGAAGCTCGAGCGCACGCGAATGCCGTTGACTTCGACGTTCAGGTGCATCGCGTCGGTCGAATCAGCCGTTGCCAGCAGCTTGCGTGCCGCCAGTGCGCTTTCGATTTTCCCCTTCAGGTTTTCGGGGCTGAATTTCAGATTGTCTTTCAACGCTTCCTGGGCGGCATTGTCCAGCGTTACGTTCACGATGATGGGTTTCGTGCCGAACTTGGGCGCCGATGCCGTAGCGATGGCCCCCGCCTGATCGCCGGCGTCGCGCGTCACGCTGCTTGCGCAGCCGGACAGAAAGCCGATCGTAACCAATGCCAGTGCGGCGTGACGGATGACAGATTTCATGATTTGGCCTTTTGATTTAGGTTTTTTTTGAGATGGCTTTTTAGCCGGGCTGAAATTTAACATGGGGCGATCCGTTTCAAATAGTCGAATAGATCGGGAAAAATTTCGATTTTCATTCGCCACGGGTTTGTTCGGCATTCCAAGATGCCGGTCGCGTGTGCCGATTAACGGAGCGGTGCGACGCCCGCCTGTCGTGTGCGCGATTTCGTGCGTGGAATGGAACCGGACGGGAAGGCAATGTCGACGGTCGCGCGGCGATTGACCGTGGTGCGGGTGCCGGCGGCGCGGTAAACGGGTCGCCGGGGGTGTCGGTCACGGACGCTTGTCGCCCGTTGCCTCGCCGAGCCGGTATGCGGTGAAGAACTCGTACCACGGCGACCCTTCCCCGGTCGGTACGCCGAGCGCCGACGTGCGCTGCTTCAACGCGACGAACACGTCGTTGATGAGGGGCGTCAGCGTCGTGTCGCGGAACGGAACCGGTTGCGCGCGGCCTGCCGCGAACGCGCCATACGCGATCGCCAGCAGGCGCGCGCGATCGTCGGTGCCCGAGATGGCCGCGTCGATCGCATCGACGAAGCGCGGCCGATCCTCCGCGTGCGATCCTGACAGGCACAGGAACACGATCGCCGACAGTTCATGGAGGTCCTTCACCTGCAGCAATACCGGCAGCCGCGCGAGGACGTGCCCGACCGGCTCGTCACGCAGCGCGTCGCCGAAGTCGAGCACGGCGGTCATCGGATTCCGCTCTGCCGTCAGCCGATCGAGCGCGGGCGGCGTGGCTGAAGCCGCATTAGGGAGGCCGCGCGGCGCGGACCGCAACGCATCGGCCACCTGCTGCGTCCATTCCGGAAAGATCATCCGCACGTTGCCGAATTGCTCGCCGCCTTCCGCCGCCGGATTCCACCGATAGACGATCGTGCCGCCGCGGAGAAACGGCGAATACAGATGCTCGGGCGTCTGCGGCAACGGCCGCCGGTTGATCGGCAGCCACGCGAGCGTCAGCCAGTCGTAGCGGCCCGTCGAGGGCACGGAGGGGCTCGAACTCGCGACGACCTGCCACGTGCCGCGATTCGCGTAGCGGCGCCGCGCGTCGGGCACGGGGACGGTCCGGCCTTTCGCGGTGTCGAAATACGTCGTGCCGGTCACGACCGCGCCGCTGTCCGCGCCCGGGGTGACGATCGAGATGACCCACGACGCACCGTCCGCCGACCGGTAGTCGGACGGCTTCAGCGTGGCGACGTCGTGCACCATGCGCGTTTCCGCCGCGACGGGGCTCGGGGGCGCATCGGCAGGCGCGGCGAAGATACTCGGCATGGGCTGTCCTCGGAACAGGGTGCGGCGTCGGAGGCAACGTGTCGGACGCGGATCACGCACGGCGGCGCAGGTTGTTTTCAATCACTGTAGAACTTCGCCGCCGGAAACGGAAATCGTCAGATTCGGCGCAGGCGCACGCGCACGTGTTCCGCCGCTTCCCTCTGCTACACATTGACATGTAGCCTTGGGGCTGCAAGATCCGATAGGCAAAAGGATTTCGTACCCCCGGGGCCACCAGGATGCCGGGATGATCGTCGTCGATATCGGGCATGGCGTTCGATCATGCGGGGCCATCCAGGAGCGACGCTTGCCAACGATCCGGTATTTCTCCCATTGCGGCAGTGGCACGCGTGCCGCTGTTTCCGTGGATCAACGCTCGGCCGGTGCGGTAACTGTCGGTCCCGCCTCGCTCAACGCGGCAACACTTTCCTGTAAACCACACCGCCCGTTTTGTTCGCGACGCTGTCGTAAAGCCGCATCGCCGTGTGATTTGTCTCGTGCGTTTGCCAGGTCACGCGTTCCGCGCGATGTTTACGCGCGGCGTCGTACACGGCCTCGATCAGCGCGCGGCCGACACCCTTGCCGCGTTCGCTGTCGAGCGTGAACAGATCCTGCATATAGCAGGTCGGCCCGGCGTGCGTCGTGCTGCGGTGATACAGGAAATGCGCGAGCCCGACGAGCCGGCCATCGCGTTCCGCGACGAAAGCATGCACGGGTTCGTAGCCGTCGAAGAAGCGCGACCACGTGAGCTGCGTGATTGCCAGCGGCAGTGCCGTGTCGTCGAAGCGGCCGTAGAAGCGGTTGTAGCCGTCCCACAGCGGCAGCCACTGATCGTAGTCGTCTTCTTGTGCCGCGCGTACGGTCAGGCGGGTGTCGGTGTCGCTCATGTTTGCGGACCTTTCGAGGAGAAGTGGGGGCGTTGCCGGCGGCGCCGGCCCGTCGCAGCTCTCTACGATAGAAAGTTCGCGGCGAGACGGGTAGGCCCATGACGACGGCGCTTTCTGGTGCCACACCCGCGAAATTCTCTCGAGGCCGGCCACCGGCCGGGGCGCGCGACGATCCCGTTCATCGAAAACCGGCGACACTCCGTCATGCGCCGACGGCTCGACCGCAATCGCGCTTTTTCCGCGAATGCCATTCTTCGGGCTTTCCAGCCTCGCGCGGGCGAGCGGAACGTCGGCAAGGGAATGGACGGCGCCGACGTGCGGCCGCAATTGACCCCGCGCAACGAGTGCGCTCAACTCGTCGAGCTTGCCCTCGGTTCTGTCTCGTGAAAACGAAGAGATGGCTCGCGTTCCTGCCCCATGCCTGGATGAGGTTTTGCGGTTGTGCAATGTCCACGATCGTGACCACGCGGCCAGGCTGTGCGAGCACATCGGGGCTGCGCGACAAGGTGTTGCCGCCGCTGGTGTCGAACACGACGTCGACGTCGCGGCCGCCCGTTTCCCGCATGACGGCGTCGACGCAATCGTCCTTCCCGTAGTCGACGACCACGTCGGCGCCCGGGCTTCGCGCGAACCGGATGTTTGCTTCCCGCACGGTCGTGAACACCCGAACGCCGCCGCGCCTTTCCTTTCAGTCTGTTAGACTTTTCGGCCGCTCGCCGCCATCCGGGCCGTGCCCGGTCTTATACGCCATGAACGAACGCCACGCGCCGAATCCGGTCACCGAGGTCCTGCATGCGTACTGGAAGGCCGATCGCTGGATGTTGCTGACGGTCGTGGCGGTCGTCGTCCTGTCGAGCGCAAGCGCGGTTGCCGCGCCCTATCTGTTCTCGCGCCTGATCGACGCGCTGTCGCATCGCGGCGCGCTCCACGCGCTGCTGCCGGGCTTCGTGCTCTACGCGGTGCTGCTGGGCGTGTCCGGCGCGCTGCAGCGCGTGGTGCAGTACTTGTCCTTCATGAGTTCCGAGAACCTGGGATTCATCACCAGCACGCGCTTTTTCGAGCGCATCCTGAAGAAGACCGCGGCGTTCTTCGTCGAACACAATCCCGCGGAAATCCAGAACGCGAACGAGCGCGGGAGTCGGGCGCTGTCGGTGCTGGTGCAACTCGGCCTGATGGACCTGGTTCCCGGCACGTTGCAGATCGCGCTCGCCCTCGTCACGCTCGGCGCGCTGATCAATCTGGAAGTGGTGGCGATCGCCGCGGTGTACGGCGTGGTCGCGGTGACGATCGCGATCGTCGCCGCGCGGCGTTCGCGCGTATTCCTCGACCGTGCGATCGAGGCCGCGCAGGAGAATGCGCGTTTCGTCGGCGGCGCGATCGGCGCGATGGAAACACTCCGGCATTTCGGTAGCCATCGCTGGATGAGCGAACGCTTCTCGGAGAAAGCGCGCGTCGAGCGCGACAGCTGGCGCGCGTACGTGCTGCAGCACGTCGGCTTTCTCGTGCTGCTGGGCCTGGGCCTCGCGATCCAGTTCTCGGTGACGTACTGGCTGCTGTTGCCGCGCCATGCGGCGGGCGCGCTGTCGATCGGCGACATCGTGCTGTTCAATACGTTGCTGCTGCAACTGAATTTGCCGTTCGAAATGATCGCGCGCGCCGTCGACGAAAGCGCGCGCTCCCGCGCGGCGCTCGCGCCGTTTGTGGCGCTGTGGACGGCGCCCGAGGAGCGGCAGGTGTCGCATGCCTCGACGTTCGCGCCGCGGGACGGGCGCATCGTGTTCGAGCGTGTCGCCCATGCGTACGGCAACGGCCGTGGCGTAACCGGCGTCGACTTCGTCGCCGAACGTGGCGCGCTGACCTTTCTCGTCGGTGAAACCGGCGCGGGGAAATCCACTGTCTTCAAGCTGGCGCTGAAGTCGATCGAACCGACCGGCGGGCGGATTCTCGTCGACGGCGTGGATCTCGCGACCATCGATCGCGCCGACTGGTACGGCGCGGTCGCCGTCGTGCCGCAGGATGTCGTGCTGCTGAACGAAAGCCTGGAGGACAACATCCTGCTCGGCCGGCCGCACGACGCGCGGCGTTTGCGCGAGGCGGCCGCGAAGGCGACGATCCTGCCGTTCATCGACGGCCTGCCGGACGGCTTCCGCACGACGGTGGGCGAACGCGGGCTGAAGCTGTCGGGCGGCGAGCGCCAGCGCATCGCGATCGCGCGGGCGCTGTACGGGAATCCGACCGTGCTGTTTCTCGACGAGGCGAGTTCCGCGCTCGATGAAGCGACGGAGCGCGACATCATGGAGCACGTGCGGCTGCTGGCCCGCGACGTCACGGTGATCGCGATCACGCATCGGCGCTCGGTCATCGGTGCGGCCGACACTGTCGTGCGGCTCGGCGAGGCGGGCGTCTCGGCGTAGTGCACCTCGACCGCGGCGCCGATCGGCCGTCGCCGCTTACCGAAGGATCGGAGGGTTGAGCTGCGCGAACGCCGGTTGCCGGCGATACGGGAAGTACGGATAGGGCGCTTCCACCGCGCTCGCCGCATCGAGCCTGGCGACCTGCGCATCGGTCAGCGCCCAGCCCGCCGCGCCGAGGTTCTGGCGCAACTGTTCCTCGTTGCGCGCGCCGATGATGACCGACGACACGGTCGGCCGCTGCAGCAGCCAGTTCAGCGCGATCTGCGGCACCGTCTTGCCGGTTTCCTCCGCGATCGCGTCGAGCACGTCGACCACGTCGTACAGGCGTTCGTCGTCGACCGGCGGCCCGTAGCTGGCCGTTTCATGCAGGCGGCTGCCTTCGGGCAGCGGCGCGTTGCGCCGGATCTTGCCGGTGAGCCGGCCCCAGCCGAGCGGGCTCCACACGAGGGCGCCGAGGCCCTGGTCGGCGCCGAGCGGCATCAGGTCCCACTCGTAGTCGCGGCCGACGAGCGAGTAGTAGACCTGATTCGCCACGTAACGCGACCAGCCGTGCCGATCCGCCGCTGCCAGCGACTTCATGATCTGCCATCCCGCGAAGTTCGACACGCCGATGTAGCGCAGCTTGCCCGCGCGCACGAGAGCGTCGAGCGTCGACATCACTTCCTCGACCGGCGTGCCCGCGTCGAACGCGTGCAGTTGCAGCAGGTCGATGGTGTCGGTGCCGAGGCGGCGCAGCGCGTTGTCGACGGCGCTTGCCAGTCGCGCGCGCGACGTGCCCGCGTCGTTCGGGTCGTCGCCGGTCGGCAGGCCCGTTTTCGTCGAGATCAGCACCCGGTCGCGACGCCCCTTGATCGCGGCGCCGAGCACGCGCTCGGATTCGCCGTCCGAATACACGTCGGCCGTGTCGAACAGGTTCACCCCGGCTTCGAGGCAGATGTCGATCAGGCGGCGCGCTTCGTCGACACCCGTGTTGCCCCATGCGCCGAACAACGGGCCGGTGCCGCCGAACGTGCCGGCGCCGAAGCTCAGGACGGGAACCTTGAGGCCGGAGCGGCCGAGGGGGCGATATTCCATGGCGGGTTTCCTTTGGATGTTCGAACTGCCGAGGGGGCGGCCGCGAGGCCAGGCGTCGCCCCACTGTATCGCTTGCGGATATTCCGGATAATTGGGCAGACTTCGAAAATATCCTTCGACAGAGGCGAACAATGCTGCTCGACAATCTCGCGCTGTTCCTGCGCATCGTGGAGAAGGGCGGGCTGGCCGCGGCGGGTCGCGAGGTCGGGCTGTCGCCGGCCACGGTGTCCGAGCGGCTGACGGCGCTCGAGCGCCACTACGGCGCGGCGCTGCTCACGCGCACGACGCGCGCGATCAGCCTGACCGACGAGGGCCGCACGCTCGTCGACGGCGCACGGCGCCTGCTGGCCGAAGCCGACGAACTCGAAAGCCGTGTGCGGCTGGGCGTGCAGACGCTGTCGGGGCCCGTGCGGCTGAGCGCACCGGCCGATCTCGGGCGCGAGCGCGTCGTGCCGGTCGTCGATGCGTTCCTGGCCGAGCACCCGGGTGTGACGGTCGACCTGCATCTCGGCGACGGTTATGTCGATCTCGTCGGGCAGGGGCTCGATTTCGCGATCCGCCGCGGCACGCTCGCGGACAGTTCGCTGCGCAGCCGCTCGCTCGGCCGCGGGCGACGCGCGGTGTGCGCGTCGCCCGCGTATCTCGCCGCGCACGGCACGCCAACGCATCCGGACGATCTCGCGTCTCACGACTGCATCGTGATGCGTTTCGGGGCGGACCTGTATGCCGAATGGCCGTTCAGCATCGATGGCGAGCCGAAGCGCGTGATCGTGCGCGGCCGCCGCGTGGCCAACGACGGCGCGCTCGTACGCGCGTGGTGCATCGCGGGGCATGGCATCGCGCTGAAGTCGCTGGTCGACGTCGAGCAGGATCTGGCGTCCGGCGCGCTCGTCGAGATCCTGCGCGCCTTCTCGCCGGGCGACGTCGATTTGCAGATCGTCTATCCGGGCAGTGCCGCGCGGCCGAGGCGCGTGCGTGCGCTGATCGACAGGCTGGCGCAGGCGCTGGCGGTGGAGTGAGGGTGGGCTGGCGTCAATCCCACCAGGCGGTGTAGTCGGGGCCGCAGTCGATCTCGGTTGCACGCGGTTCCAGCAAGACGCGCGGCACGAACGGCCTGACGGGTGGCTGTGCAGCGGCCCACTCGGGATAGATACTGCGCCACTTGTCGATCAGCTCGCCTCGCCGGGTTTCGCTGACACTCGCATAGTAGAGGTCGCCATCCGCGTACGGCATCTTCGTCGGTGCGACGTAGTCGGGCAGTGCGGGCGCCTGATCGACCCGGCTGCCGACGAGCGGAATCGCCGTCAGGTTCGGAAGCGTGCTCGATGCCTTCCGCATGCGCCGGTAGGTGCAGACTGACGCGTTGGTGCCGGGCGCATCGCCCGTCACGGGTTCGTAGGGCGGTAGCTGTGCGGCGGCCGGAAGCGTGACCGCGAACAAGTAGACGGGCATGCGTTTCATCGGCCCGATCTTGTCGTAGTTGCGCAGCATCTCGATACCTTCGGGCCATGTGTAGTACCGCCCGATCGACATATCGTGCTGGACGGGTTCACCCGTCGACAAGAGGGTCATGTCGCCCTGCTCGTTCACGTGTACGAGCGGCTTCGAGTCGCCGCCCGTCGCGATGTACAGGATTCCGCGCTCGACGACCATCGCCGGCACCGGGATCGGTGGTGTGCCGCCGTGCTTGCCGCTGTTGGTGTAGATGTGGTGAACGAGCGCCGGCATGTCGATCGTCCGGCGCAGGAAATGCTGTCCGCCGTCCGTCGAGAGCCAGATGAACAGGCGCGGGCACGCCTTGTCCGTGGCGAGGCCGGTTTTGCATCGGCTCGACGAATCCTGTCCCGCGTAAATGACGATCGTATCGGGATCGTCGCTGTGGAACGTCATGTATTCGATTCGTGCACCGTCCGGAAAGTCGGTCGATATATGTCGTGCGCTGTCGGCGAAGCGCCAGCGGGTCGAGCGGTAGTTACCGTCCGCGACCGGTTCGGTCAGCAATGCGCGATGCGCATCGAACTGCATGAACGGATAGAGCGGACCGACAACGGTGCGCGGCTTCGGATCCGAAGCGGTCGCGCATGCGCTCAGCAAAGCGGAGGCGGCCAGCGTAGCCGCGGCGCAACGGGCGGCGCGCATGACGCCGGCGGGCTGCAACTTTCGATCGATCATGAACGATCCCGATGGAATGAATGATTTTGTTGTTCGATGAATGGCAGGCACTCTAACGCATCGTTCGAATCGCTTGCCAACATTTCGTCATTTAGCTAATATTCAAAACGTTAAACGAAACCGCACCTCATGGACGACGTCACCCGTATCAGCGCCCTGGCCAACGAAAGCCGTCTGGCCGTGATGCGCTGGCTCAAGGAGCCGCGCCGGCATTTCCCGCCGCAGCCGCATGGCGACTTCGACGCGCTCGGCGTGTGCTGCACCTACATCACCGAGAAGCTCGGCATCGCGCCGGCCACGACCACGCGCCACATGCGCATCCTCGCGGACGCGGGGCTCGTGCAGGCGACCCGCGTCGGCAAGTTCACGTACTACAAGCGGATCGACAGCGCGCTGCAGCAGCTCGGCCGCGATCTCTCGCAACTCTGATTCTCCCGAGGCAACCGACATGGATGAACTGGCATTGCTGGCCGACGCCGACCGGCGCGCGCATGCGTATCTCGCCGCGACTCACGAGCGGCGCGCGTTTCCCGACGAGGCGGCGCTGGCCGGCCTCGCCGCGTTCGACGAACCGCTGCCCGACGCGGGCCGCCCGGCCGACGAGATGCTGCGCCTGCTCGACGAGCGCGGCACGCCCGCAACCGTTGCGTCGAACGGCCCGAACTACTTCGGCTTCGTGATCGGGGCCGCGTTGCCGGCCGCGGCGGCGGCGGAGCGGCTGATGCTCGCATGGGACCAGTGCGCGTCGTCGTACGCGAATTCGCCGGTTGCCGCGACGATCGAGCGTCAGGCCGCGCGCTGGGTCGTCGATGTGCTTGGCTTGCCCGAAGGCAGCGCGGTCGGCTTCGGCACGAGCGCGACGGCCTGCACGCTCGTCGCGCTGGTGGCCGCGCGCCGCGCGCTGCTCGCCCGCAAGGGCTGGGATGTCGACGAGGACGGCCTGAGCGGCGCGCCCGAAGTAAAAGTCGTGATCTCGGAACTGGTGCACATCACGGTGAAGAAGGCGCTGCGCGTGCTCGGCTTCGGGACGAAGCGCCTCGTCGTCGCGCCGGTCGACGCGCACGGCCGCATCGACCCGGCCCGGTTGCCGGCGCTCGACGACATGACGATCCTCTGCGTGCAGGCCGGCGAGGTCAACACCGGGGAGTTCGATCCGTTCGCGGTCCTGATTCCCCGCGCGAAGGCGGCTGGCGCGTGGGTGCACGTCGACGGCGCGTTCGGCCTGTGGGCGCGCGCATCGTCGAAGCGCGCGCTGACGGACGGCATCGACGGCGCGGACAGCTGGACGACCGACGGCCACAAGTGGCTGAACACGCCCTACGACGGCGCCATGGTGATCTGCCGCGACGCGGACGCGCTCGCGACCGCGATGAACAGCGACGCCGTCTACCTGAGCGGCGCGCGGGACGCCCAGAAGAACCTGAACCTCGAGTTCTCGCGGCGCGCGCGCGGCATTCCGGTGTGGGCGGCGCTGCGCTCGCTCGGCCGCGCCGGCGTGGCCACGATGGTCGAGCGGCATTGCGCGCAGGCGACGCGGGTCGCGGACGGCCTGCGTGCGGCCGGCTACGACGTCGTGAACCGTGTCGTGCTGAACCAGGTGCTCGTGCGCGCCGGCAGCGACGACGCCACCGTCGCGATCCGCGAGGCCGCGCAGGCGTCGGGCGACGTGTGGTTCGGCGCGACGGTGTGGCAGGGCCGCCCGGCGTTCCGGATCAGCGTGTCGTCGTGGCGCACGGAAGAGGCGCACATCGACCGGCTCGTCGCGTTGCTGACGGAACTGCACGGCGTGCACGCGCGCTGAGCGGCGGTGGGCGGGACGGCGTCGCCGCGCGGCGCCGTCTCTCGTCGCGAGCGGAATTGGCGGACAATGTTCGTGCGCAGCCCCGCGCTGCGTCGCGTGACGTCGGCAACCCGCTTGCGGGGCCGGGTTGCGTGTTCAATCGATACCAACCCGACGAGAGCCCCATGTCGCCTACTCCCCCCCGGGAACTGCTGAAAGCCGCCGATATCGCGAAGATGGAACCGACGCGCGCGGTGCATTCGCTGAATCCCAATGCCGTGCGCCTCAAAAGGCCGCTCGGCGATCTGACCGGCCTGACGCAATTCGGCGTCCATCTGCTCACGCTGATGCCCGGTCACGAATCGGCCGAGTATCACCGGCACCTGTACGAAGAAGAATGCGTGTACGTCCTGTCCGGCACCGGTGCGGTCACGATCGGCGAATGCACGTACGACGTCGGGCCCGGCGACTTCCTCGGCTTTCCGCGCGGCGGCGAAGCGCATACGTTGCAGAATACCGGCGACGCGCCGCTCGAACTGATCGTCATGGGTCAGCGTCTCGAACACGACGTGTGCGAATACCCGAGACTCGGCAAGCGGCTTTATGTCGCCGGCGAACTCGAGGATTACGTCGACATGCCGAAGCAGCCGTGACGTCTCGCGTCGTCGAGACGCGAGATGCCGGCACCGCGCCCGGCCGTCGCGGCGATCGTCGCACGCCGGGTTTTTCACTGCCGTCGCGCAGCGTGCGGCCGGCCGCCTCGATCGGGGCGATGCGATCCCGGCCGTGGCCGGCGTCGCGTTTATGATGCGGGAACACTACCGACAGGGTTTCCGACATGGACGCGCCGTTCCCGCCGAAGCATGCCCCGATTTCCGAAACCGGACCTGAAGCCGAAGCCGTCGCCGAGCCGCGCGCGGCGCGCCTGCACCGGCCTGTTGCGCTCGTCACCGGCTCGACGTCGGGGATCGGCGCGGCCGTCGCGCGACGCCTCGCGGCCGACGGCTATGCGGTGATCCTGCATTCCCGCAGCTCGGCGGAAGCCGGCCGCGCGATGGCGCGCGAACTCGGCGGGGCCTACGTGCAGGCCGATCTCGCCGACGATGCCGAACGCGTGCGGCTGATCCGCGACGCGCTCGCCCTGTACGGGCGGCTCGACGTGCTCGTCAACAATGCGGGGATCAGCCGCGTGATCCCGCACGATGATCTTGCCGCTGCGACGCCCGAGGTGTGGCGCGAGATGCACGAGGTCAACGTGATCGCGCCGTTCCGGCTCGTCGTCGAAGCGCAGCCCGCGCTGCTCGAGGCGGCGTCGCGCGGGCGGGCCGGGTGTGTCGTGAACGTCAGCTCGCACGCAGGCGTGCGGCCGAAGGGCGCGTCGATTCCGTACGCGGCGGCCAAGGCCGCGCTCAATCACACGACGCGGCTGCTGGCGCGCACGCTTGCGCCGGCGATTCGCGTCAATGCGGTCGCGCCGGGCCTGGTCGATACGCCGCTCACCGCCGACTGGACGGATGCGCAACGGCTCTGGCGCGAGCGCGCGCCGATGCGCCGCGCGGCGACGCCGGACGACATCGCGCAGACGGTCGCGATGCTCGTCGCGTCCGATTACGTGACGGGCGAGATCGTGATGCTCGACGGGGGATTGAACCTGACGTGATGCGGCGGTACGGCGCCGCGCCCGGGCGGCCGCGCGCCGGCGCTCCGCGCGCGACGACGGCCGTGCCCGTTCGCAGGCCGGGTGTCGCGCTCAGCCGAGGTTCGACCGCAGCCGCGCGAGCGCATGGTCGTGCGTGCGCTCGAACTTCAGCGGCGTGACCGTGACATACCCTTCGCCGAGCGCGACCGTTTCCGAATCGGGATCGTCCTCGCGCGGCGCGCGGGCGAGTTTCAGCCAGTGATAGTCGATCTCGCGCGGGTCGCGGCCCGACACGATTTCGATGCCCTGCAACGTGCCGGCGCCCTGGTTCGTCACTTTCAGCCCGCGCACGTCCTGCGCGGGGCGGGCGGGGAAGTTCACGTTGAGGCACGCGTCGTTGTCCCAGCCGGCGGCGGCGAGCCGGCGAACGACGTCCGGCGCGTGCGCGAGGGCCGTGCCCCACGGCACCGCGTGGCGATCGGTGAAGGCCTGGCTCAGCGCGATGGCCGGCACGCCGACCAGCATGCTCGTCATCGCGGCGCCGACCGTGCCGGAAAACACCGTCTCGGTGCCGAGGTTCGCGCCGCGATTCACGCCGGACAGCACGACGTCGGGCCGCGCGTCCTTCATCAGATGGCTGACCGCGATCGCGACGCAATCGCCGGGCGTGCCGCGCACCGCGAAGCGGCGCTCGCCCTTGCGGTGTACGCGCATCGGTGCGTGCAGGCTCAGCGAATGCGACGTGCCGCTCTGGTCTTCCGCCGGTGCGACGATCCACACTTCGCGCGCCAGTTGCGCGGCGACCTGTTCGAGCACATCGAGGCCGGGGGCGTCGAATCCGTCGTCGTTGGTGAGCAGGACACAGTCGAACAGCGGGCGGGTTTCTGGCATCGGGACGATCCTCGCGGAGATGGATGGGCAATGCGCGGGGCGTGCAGCCACGCGCAAGCCACAAGGCTAGCACTCCCGCGCATGAGTCGTCGTGTCGCGCGGGCGGCGCGGACGTGAAAACGGGCGCATCGCGCGCCCGTTCGCCGGTGGCCGCGCCGCGCATGCGGCGGGTCGGAGCCGTTCAGCCGAGCAGGTGCCGCAGCAGGCCGGCCGACGCGACGCCGACGATGACGGTCGGCAGGATCGACAGGCGCGTCGCCGCGATCAGCGTGACGGCCAGCGCGAGCAGGTCGGCCGGGCGCGTCGACACGAAGGCCGGCGCGATCACCGAGATCAGCACGCAGCCGGGCACGTTTTCCATCACCGAGGCCATCCGCGGGCTCAGCGTGCGGTTGCGCAGCAGCACGTAGCCGAGGATGCGCGACAGGTAGGTCGTCGACGCCATCAGCACGATCGTCGCGACGGTGCTGAAATCCGGAAGCTCAGGCATCGCGCGGTTCCCACAGCAGCGCGGCGATCAGCCCCGCGCAGGCCCCGGCCGCGACGTACCACGCGCCGGGCACGGCGAGGTGCGTGGCGGCCGCGACGACGAGGCTCACGAACCACGGGCGGCTCGCGCGCATCCCTTTCCACATCCCGCGCAGCAGTACCAGAAACACGGCCGTGAACGCCATGTCGAAGCCGTATTGCTCGACGTCGCCGATCGTCGGGCCGACCGCCGCGCCGAGCGTGGTCATCGAGATCCACGTCAGGTAGAGCCCCACGCAGATGCCCGCGTAGTAGGGCACGCTGATGTGCGTGGCCGAGCGCGCGCGCGCATCGGCGAGCGACATCGCCCAGCTCTCGTCGCACATGAAGAACAGCGCGAACAACGCGCGGCGGCGCGGCAGGCGCCGGATATACGGCTCGAAGGCGGCGCCCATCAGGATGTGGCGCGAATTGACGAGGAACGACATCGCGACGATCAGCGCGATATGCGGCGGCGACGTCCACAGATGGATCGCCGCGAATTCGGAACCGCCGCCGAAGTTCATGCCGGTCATCATCGGCACCTCGAACAGGCTCAGCCCCTTTTGCGCGGCCTGCGCGCCCAGCACGAGCGCGAACGGCACGAAACCCAGCATGACGGGCAGCGCCGCGCGCAATCCGCGACCCATCTCGGCGACATAGGCGGGCTTGTCGCGAAGCCCGGACGACGTTGAAACGCTACTGCTCATTACTCCTCCTTCGGGGGAGGAATTGTCTGCTTTTTTGACTCGAATCGGGTTGCGTTGTGTCCAGATTTTTCACAGAATTTGGCATTGAACGTGCAATACATGAATTTTTTGGAATTGGATGCCAAATGAAACTTGATGCCATCGATCGCCGGATCCTGAACGCGCTGCAGCGCGACGGCCGCATGCAGAACGTGGAGCTCGCGCAGGAGGTCGGGCTGTCGCCGTCGCCGTGCCTGCGGCGCGTGCGGCTTCTCGAGGAGGCCGGCGTGATCGAGAAATACGTGGCGGTGCTGAATCCCGCGAAGGTCGGCAAGGGGCTGACCATCTTCACGCGCGTGTGGCTGAAGGGGCAGGACGCGGAATCGGTGAACCGTTTCGCGGAGGCCGTCCAGCAGATGCCGGAAGTCGTCGAGTGCCACCTGATGGCCGGCGACTGCGATTTCCTGCTGCGCGTCGTCGCGGCCGACATCGACGACTACCGGCGCTTCCAGATGGAAACCCTCACGCGCATTCCCGGCGTGCTCAGCGTGAAGACCGACATCCCGATGCAGAAGGTCAAGCTCACGTCGGCGCTGCCGACTTGACGCGACGCGGGCGGGCGACGGTGCGTCGACGGACGGTCACGGCGCGGTGACAATCGCCGGATACACTGACGCATCACGCCACATCGAACGGGCGGCCCGCGTGGCCGTGCGACGTTCGATGCGCAAGCAACTAACGGTCAATGCCGGCACGGTCGGGCAGGCGGCGCGGGGCGCCGGGCCGTGCATGGTTGCGAACGCGTTCCTTCTTGTCGGGCCCTTCATGCAGCCAATCAACAACCCGTGGAATTCGCTGGAAATCGTCAAGCTCGTGCTGGGCGTACTGACGCCGTTGTCGGTCGCGTGTCTCGGCTGGCTCGTTGCACGCCGGCTGAAGCGGCTCGAACTCGTGCAATGGACCAACCAGCGGCTGATCGAGAAGCGGCTGGCGCTGTACGACGCGGTCGCGCCGCAGCTCAACGCGCTGCTGTGCTTCTACACGTGGATCGGCTACTGGAAGGACATTTCGCCCGACGACGCGATCCGGGCGAAGCGCGAGCTCGACCGCACGTTCCACATCTATCGTTACCTGTTCGACGACGACGTGTACGACGCGTATCACACGTACATCCACGCACTGTTCGACGTGCATACGGGCCCGGGCCGCGACGCGCGGATCCGCTCGCTGATCCAGGCGCCCGACGGCGATCGCAGCGTGCATGGTACGTATGAATGGAAGCCTGCGTGGTCCGATCGTTTCGCGACCGCGAATGTCGTGCCCAGGGACGATGTGCTGCGGTATTACACGCAACTGATGGAGCGGCTGCGCGTGGCGCTGGGCGCGACGCGCTGAGGGCCGCTGCATCGCACCGCGCGCGTTGCGCCGGTATCGCATTTCGCCACCCGCCGGCACGGATATCCGCCCTCGCGCAAGAAGCGGATGCGGCGCGCGGCGGCTGCTGACATCCTCGCGCCATATCCACTTGCGCGAGGTCCGTATGGTTGTCGATTCCGGTTGCCGGCCGCTCATGATCCGCTCGCCCGGCGCGGGCCGGCGGCGTCGCTTCTCCGTCGCCTCATCCGAACCGCACGACATGCCGTTGCCGGTCGAGCCGCAGATCGGCGACATCGTGTTCATCCGCGTGACCGTGCGGCCGTTTCTCGAAGTGGCGAGCGCGACGCGCTCGTGGACGAATCACGTCGGGATCGTCGTCGGCGAGCGCGGCGGCGAGGTGCTCGTCGCGGAGAGCACGTTTCCGCTGTCGCGCGTCACGACGATGTCGCGCTTTCTCGCGCGCTCCGATCGCGGCGCGTGCGTGATCGCGCGCCTGAAGCAGCCGCTCGACGCCGCGCAGCGGCGCGAACTCGTCGACGCGGCGATGCGCCGGATCGGCGTGGTCTACGACACGGGGTTCAATCTCGCGTCGAGCCGGCAGTTCTGCTCGCGGTTCGTGCGCGAAGTCGTGCGCGACGCCACGCGGATCGCGCTCGGCGACGTCGAGACCTTCGACACGCTGCTGCGCCGCAATCCCGGCCATCCGCTCGGCTTCTGGAAGATCTGGTATTTCGGCCGGATTCCGTGGCGCCGCCGCACGGTTACGCCGGCGAGCCTGCTCGACAGCGACGCGTTGCATGTGGTGGCGGATACGCGCCAGTGCGTTGCGAGCCTATCCGCAGGCGTCGATCGGGGCCCGGCCTGACCCGGGCAAGCCGGGACTACTGCCGCCCCGCCACCGCGAGCCGTGCCGCCAGCCCGACGAACACCGACCCGAGCAGATACTGCGGCAGCTTCGACGGGCGGCGGCGCGCGCCGATCCGCTGGCTCAGCCGGCTCGCGGACAGAATCACGGCGCCGTTCACGACCAGCCCGATCAGGTTGAGCACCGTCGCGAGCACGAGGATCTGCACGGCGATCGAACCGTGCTCGGGCCGCACGAACTGCGGGAACAGCGCGAGCACGAACAGCGCCATCTTCGGGTTCAGCAGGTTGGTCGTGAGCCCCTGACGGAAGATCGTCGCGGTCGAGTGACGGCGCGGCGACGCGACCGGCGACAGCGCGGTCGCGTTCGAACGGAAGGTCTTCCACGCGAGATACAGCAGATAGGCGGCGCCCGCGAAGCGCACGGCGTCGTACGCGAGCGGCACCGCGACGAACAGCTGCGACAGCCCGAGCGCGGCGGCAAGCGCGTGGCAGTAGGTGCCGGCCTGGATGCCCGCGAGCGTCGCGAAGCCGGCGCGCCGGCCCTGGCTCACGCTGCGGGATGCGATCAGCAGCATGTCGGGGCCCGGCGTGGCGGTCAGCGCGAGACACGCGCCGGAGAACAGCGCGAGCGTAGAGAGATCGATCATGGCAGCCCTTTCGTCGCGGGGACGTAAAGGGTGGTCAGTTTAGGCGGGCGGGTGAGGCCGGTCAATCGGACGCAGGGACGAGGGCCGCGCATGCCGGCGAAGCGGATCGCCCGCCGCCGCGTGCCGCTTTCGGCGACATGGCGCGTCCCGAAACGAAAGCGGCGTCACGTGCCGGAGGACGCGCACGGTTGCGCATGCGATAGCCGGCTCATGGCTTGCGACACGCGACCTGATAGTCGATCACGGTGTTCGCCGACGGCTTGTCCGGCTCGCCGCCCGCCGTCGTCACGCCGAGCACGCCGGCCGCGCTCCGGTAGCGCAGTGCGCAATAGCCCATGCCGGTGCCCGAGCACGCTTCGGCTTCGACGATGCCGTGCTTCGCGAGCGTCGCCGCGCCGTCGGTCGCGTTCGGCGGCTCGCGCGGGCGCAGCGGCTGCCAGCCGTGCGCGATCAGGATCCGGCGCGCCGCATCGAGCGGCTTGCCGTACACGTTGGGCACGACCGCACGGCCCTGGCAGTCGGTGCGAGTGTCGGCGACGCGGGTCAGGCGCAGGCCGTCACGCGTGGCGTGCAACTCGCCGGCGGGCGGCGCCGGCCCGTCGCCGCCCCAGATCAGCAGCGCACCGTTTTCCAGCCGGTCGGCCGAGCCGAGTTGCCAGCCCGCATGGCGCGCCGTATAGCCGAGCGCGACGAGCGTCGTGCCGTCGAACACGCCGAGGTTGCCGTTGCGCGCGAAACAGATCGCGCTCGTGCCGGCGCTGAAGCCGCTCGCAAACGTGACGACCGTGTAGCGGCCGAGCGGCGCCTCGGACGTCACGAGCCAGCCGCGTTTCTCGACTTCGCGGCTGGCGGCCGTGGTGGTCTTCGCGCGATATTGCGTGCAAAACGGGTCGAGCGCGCCGTGCTCCGGCGAGTGCGGCAGCACGCCGAGCGGCACCAGCGACGCACCGGCGATATCGGACGCGGTGTGCAGCGTCGCGGCGGATGCCGTCCCGCCGGACGCGGCGCCGACAACGGCCGCGATCGCGGCGACGGACGCGAGACGGCAGGCCGGCGAAAGCGCAATGTGGCGGGACACGCGGGCAGTCTCCGGGGCAACGCCTCCGGACGGGAGGATTGCGGGGTGCCGTGTGCGTGCCGGCAACGGCTCAGCCCTTCGGGACGACGTCGATTCGCAGCGCGTCGCCGCCGGCGACGATCGCCAGCAGGCGATCGACGTTCGGATGGGCGCCCGGGCGGTTGCGCGCGTCGGCCGTGTGTTCGGCGAACACCGCGAGGCCGTGTTCGGCGGCTTGCGCGTCGAGCGTGCCGAATGCCTGCTTCAGGTAGTGGTACACCGCGAGCGAGCCCTGTTTGCCCGGCTGGTTTTCGATGGTCGCGACCACGTCGCCGTTCGCGCCGACGAGATCGATGCGTGCGATGCCATCGATGGCCGGCAATTGCGCGAGGTTGTCCTTGAATACTGCGGTCGGTTGAATCACTGAAAACACTCCGTCGGTTCGGTCATGAGCCACCGTGCGTGGCCGACCGTATCTTATCCGATCGGCTTCGGCGCACCCGTACGCGCGCGGCGGCCGGCGGTGCGCCGTGCGAGCGCTGCGCCCACGCGCATGCGACGATGAGGTGGTTCCGGTGGTTCCGGTGGTTCCGGCGAATTCGGCACGGCACGGCCGGGGCCCCGCCGCGCCGGCCGCCGCATTCGACTAGTGTGCGGCGCCGACCGGCGCGCCGGCCTCGCGCGAACGCTCGATGTCGGGGCTGCGATATGCGCGCTCGGGAATCTCGGCGAGCCGCGACGCGTGCACCTGCCGCGGTTCGAGGCCGTAGAACTTCTGGAAGCTCATGATCAGCGGCGACCACTTGTCCGGATCGATACGATCCGGATCGCCGTCCATCAGCAGATCGGGGTGGACGTGTACGCGCTGGATGCGCAACTCGAACACGCGGACGTGGCCGCGCAGGTCGGCCGCTTCCTCGCCGATCCCGTGCGTGGCCGCGACCATCGCCTCCATGTGCACCGGGCATTCGAGCGCGCGCGGCGGCGCGACGGTGTGCGACGCGGCCGCGGTCAACCCGGCCGTGCCGAATTTGTCGGGTTCGAACACGTATCCTCGCGCGCGCTTGCCGTCGGGCACCGGCCAGGTGCCGGTGGTGCGCGCGATGCGGTCGACCGCGTGCGCCTGTGCCGACGACGGCAGGTTCAGCACGCATTCGCCGGTGCGCAGCAGGTTGCGGGTGGTCTGCGAACTGGCCGCGATGCCGATCACGCCGCGCCAGCCGAGCCAGAACGCGGACGAGATCGGCGCGAGGTTGGCGGTGCCGTTCTCGTTCAGCGTGCTGACCAGCACGACAGGCGTGCCGAAATAGAGGATGTTCGGTTCGGCGACGCAATGCGGTGCATTCACATTCATGATCGGGGCCCTCGTTGACGGATCAGGTCGCATGCTGACCGTGTCCCGGCGGCGCGGCGCTCCGAATCTTGTCATGTCATTCCGGACGGCGCGCGCAGGCAGGCGCCGGACCGGCCGGCGTCGCGCACGCTTTTCCGCTACAGTAGGAAACCGCAGGCCGCGCCCGCCGCACCATGCACACGGGGCGTGCCACGTTCCGCCACCGCACACGAGGGCCCGATGGACACCGAGCAACGCTACACCGCCAATGCGCCGACGCGCGCGGAAGTCGACGCACTGGGCGGTACAACCGTGATCGAATTCGGCACGAACTGGTGCGGGATCTGCGCGGCCGCGCAGCCCGCGATCGTCGCGTCGTTCGCCGCGCATCCCGCCGTGCGGCACCTGAAGATCGAGGACGGCCCGGGCCGCCCGCTCGGCCGCTCGTTTCGCGTGAAGCTATGGCCGACGCTGGTGTTCCTGCGCGACGGCGTCGAGGTCGCCCGCGTCGTGCGCCCCGCCGACGCGAAGCAGATCGAAGCCGACGGCTTCGCCGCGCTGGCCTGACGCCGCCGGTCATGCAACAGGCCATCACGCACATCGCGGTCGACACGCGCGGCAGCGGCCTCGTCGAATTCACGCCGCAAGTGCGCGCGTTCGTCGATCAGCAGGCGATCCGCACGGGCCTGCTCACGGTGTTCTGCCGGCATACGTCGGCATCGCTGCTGATCCAGGAAAACGCCGATCCGTCGGTGCGGCGCGATCTCGAACGCTACTTCGCGGCGCTCGCGCCCGAGGACGACACACGCTACGAGCACGACACCGAAGGCGCCGACGACATGCCCGCGCACCTGCGCACGGCGCTCACGCAGGTGCAGTTGTCGATCCCGGTCGAACGCGGGCGCATGGTGCTTGGCACCTGGCAGGGCATCTACCTGTTCGAGCATCGGCGCGCGGCGCACCGGCGCGACATCGTGCTGCACCTGATCGGCGAATAGGCGAGCAGGCAGGCGCGCCCAACCGCTCGCGCGGCATGCGGCGCACCGGTTCAGCCGAGCAGCTTCTCGACGAGCGCGCCGAGTTCTCGCAGGTGGACGGGTTTGGGCAGGAATGCGTCGAACACGTGCTTGTCCTCGCGCAGCGCGGCCGATTCATACGCGCTGACGCCGAGGATCGCCGGATGGCGGCCGTCGTCGTCGGGTTGCGCGACGGCGCGAATGCGCCGTGCGACTTCGAAGCCGCTCAGGTCCGGCAGTTCCAGGTCGAGCACCACGATGTCGTAGCGGCCCGTGCCGAAGCGCGCGACGCCGTCCTGGCCGGTGCCGCACAGGTCGGCTTCGATGCCGAGCGCCGCCAGCATCGCGCCGATCGTTTCGCGCGCGTTGTCGTTGTCGTCCACCACCAGCGCGCGCCGGCCGCGGAGCGCGGGCGCGTGCGGCAGCGCGGGCGCTTCGCCGGCCGCGTGGCCGGCCGTGTCGTTGCCGGGGACTTCGACGGGCAGCGTCACGATGAATTCGCTGCCCTCGCCGACCACGCTGCGCACGTCCACATGCCCGCGCAGCGTCGTCACGATCTCGCGCACGACCGCGAGCCCCATGCCGATTCCGTCCACGTGCAGCCCGACCGCGTCGTTCGCGCGGTAGAACGGCTCGAAGATCTTCGACAGGTGCTGTTTCGCGATGCCGGCGCCCGTGTCGCGCACGGCGATCCTGACCTGCTGGCCGGCCGGCGCGTCGGCGAGCATGATCGACGCGTGGATCGATCCGCCGAGCGTGTACTTGACCGAGTTCTCGATCAGGTTCGACAGCACCTGCCGCAACAGCTTGCGATCGGTGCGGATCGCGAGATCGGGCGGCTCGACGAACTGCGCGATCGCGATCCGCTTGGCCGCCATCTTCTCGCGCAGCGGCTCGATTGCTTCGGCGAGCAGCGGCGCCATGCCGACCGCTTCGAGTTCGGCGAGGCGTTTCGTCGAGCGCAGCTTGATGTAGTCGGTCAGGTCCTTGACGAGCGCCTCGAGCGACAGCGCGGAATTCTGCAGCCGCCGGATCGTCTTCAGGTTCGCGTCGGACTGCGGGCGCGCGAGCAGGATCTCGATCGATCCGCAGATCGCCTGCAGCGGCGTGCGCAGCTCGTGGCTGACCATCCCGAGGAAGGCGTTCTTCGCCTCGATCATCTCGAACGCCCGGTCGGACGCCTTGCGCTCCGCGTCGAGCGCCGCATCCTGACGTTCGAGCAGGTCGTCGCGGGTGCGCATCGTATAGAACAGCATCAGGAACAGCGAGCACAGCATGACGCCGAGCACGCCGCCGAGAATCAGGATCGCCCGCTGCTTGTTCCTCAACTGATGGAACGTGAAGTCGCGCTGCGCCATCTCGATCGCGCGGAAGTCGTTCGCGAGGCCGTTGACCTTCGGCCAGTACGCGCTGACGTCGTCGATCACGTTCTGCGCATTCTTCGGCGTCTCGCGCAGCAGCGGCACTTCCTGCTTCAGGCGCGCCATGAATTCGCCGAGCGCCTCGATCTCGTTGCGCGCGCGCGGGATGCGCAGCCAGTATTCCGACACTTCGGACGGCCGCTGCAGGAATCCGAACGATACCGACAGGCTGTCGAGCTGCATCTGCACGTGGTCGAAGTCGTCGTCCTCGCCCGTGGCGTAGAGGATCAGTTGCCGGTCGAACCGCGTATAGACGTTCCGGTACTGCGCGGCCGTCCAGAACACGCCTTCGCGCGGCCCTTCGAGCACGCCCTCGTTGACCGAAGTCGCAAGCAGGTCCCACAGCAGGACCGCCCACGCGGCGCATCCGGCGATCCACAGCGTCCCGAGGATCAGGAGGATCTTGCGGTTCTTCCAGCGCCGGCGTTTCATCTTGCGTGCAGGCTCACTTCACGGTCAGGCCGATGATCTGCCACGCGAACTTCGCTTCGCCGAGCGGCGTCTTCAGGTCGTCGGGATACTGGTCGCGCGGATACATGATCCACAGCGGGCCGTAGTTGTCGTTGCCGAGCACCTTGCCGTTCATCGTTCGCGCGAGGATCACGCCGTACCGGTCGGCGTCCGCCACGGGAATCGTGAACGTGTACTCGTCGATGCAGCGGAACTCGATCTGCGTGCCGTGCGCGCCGACGGTCTTCAGCACGTCGGACAGCCGCGGGCCGGTGAAGGTCGCCTTCGGCGTCCAGCTCGTCGACGTGACGATCGTGTACTGCGGCAGCGCCATCAGCGCCTGCTCGGAGAACACGTAGACCTTCCTGCCCGGCTGGTTGGTCCTGTCGATCCTGCCGTCGACGGTGAACGTAAAGGACGAGGCGGCCCATGACGCGGCCGCCATGCCGAGCAGGCAGGCCGTCAGCAGGCGCTTGATCCAGATGGTCGAAACTCGCATGTCATTCCCTCGGTCGTGTCTTGATTGGTTTTGTGGGGGGCTCAGTTTGCGGCGGCCGTGGCCGGCAGCGCGATCTTCAGTTCGCGCGCCACTTCGGCGAACAGGATCGGCAGGCGGACCGGCTTTTCTTCGCAGCGCGCGTTGTAGTGCGACACGATGTGCGCGATCTCGTCCTCGCTCGCTTCCCCGGTCGAAATCTTGCCGGTCAGCAGGAAGATCGGCGCACCGCTGTTCTCGCTCGAACGGATGCCGCGCACGAGTTCGGCGGCCGTCTGGTCGCCGAGCATCCAGTCGAGGATGTAGCCGTCGAAATCCTCGACCTCCAGCGCCTTGCGGAACGTCGCGCCGTCGAAATACGGAATCGCGTTCACGCCTTTCTCGATGAAATACTCACACACCGTTTCGGCGACGTCCTGCGAATCGTCGACCACGGCGATCCGGGCCGCGTACACGTTGGGCTGGCTCGAGCGCAACTCGATGACGTCGACCGCATACGTGCGCCCCTCGCGTGCGTGCTGACGCTCCGTCACGATCCATTCGCCCTGCCACTGCAGCGCGACGAAATCCGTGTCGATCTGGCTGCTGGCCTTGGTCGAGATCGCAGCCCGGCAGCGGAAGCGGCGCGATTCGATCACGAGCGTCGCGTCGATCATCTCGGCCGCGACCGGCTGCGCGCCCTTGTCGTCGAGCAGGATCGCGGGCGGCACGCCGAAGTGCGTCGCGATGTCCTGCAACTGCGACAGGTTCCACGGGATCAGGCCTTTCATCTTGCGCGTGACGACCGAGAAACTGAGGCCCAGCACGTTCGCGATGGTCGTGTTGTGACTGCGTGGCGGAATGCCGTTCCGGGTCAGAAGGTCGCGCACCTTGGTGGCGGTGATGAGATCGACGTTGGCCTGCTCGCTGTTGGACATCTCGATGGGGTCTCCAGGGGTTTTTGGCGAGGAACAGCATATCAAAAGTGACGCGCCATGCAAGCTTTGAAAAAGCGAATGACCTTGACATGCCATTTTTCTGCATTATTATTGCTCACCACGTCACTATTGTTTGTCGCGTCATGTTTGGAGACCGTTGCCGACGGCAGTCGGCGCTGCGATAGGCGGTATTAGGTAGTGACAGATCGATTCGAAGAGAGAACCTGAGAGAGCCTTGGGGTGCGTGACGGTGCTGGCGGATTATATTCGCCGCGCCGCGCGCAACCGGGTATAGGGCGTGCTCCCGGGGGTGGGATGGCTCGAAGAATTGCGGCGCCAATAAAACCTGAGGAAAGTACCAATGTATCGCCGTTTACTCGCACCGGGGCTGCTGATGCTGCTGCTGGCCGCGTGCGCGCAGGATCCTTCCGTGACCAATAACACGGTGCGGATCTGCGACGACACAGGTTGCTCCGATCGTCCAAAAGATCAGGTGTCCTACCAAAAGAAGGACGATGCGGATGACCGCGAAGATCCGCGGATCGTCGCGCTGAAGCAGGCCGCGAAGGCCCAGCCGAAGGCTGCCTACGACCTCGGCCTGCGCTATTTCCGCGGCGACGGCGTGCGTCAGGACAGCTATCAGGCACTCAAGTGGATGCGCGACGCGGCCGAGCGCGGCGACCTGCAGGCGCAGAAGGCGCTCGGCAGTTTCTACCTGTTCGGCCTCGAGGAAATGGGCTCCGATCCGCGCGAAGCGGACAAGTGGCTGTCGATCGCAGCGGGGCGCGGCGACAAGGAATCGAAGAAACTGCTCGACCTTGCCCGCAAGGCCAAGAAGGAAGACGAAGAAGACTGGAAATGGCGCACGCAGTGGCGTGACGTCTATTACGGCTACTGGTACTCGGGCTATCAGTACTACGGCGTCTGGCATCAGACGTACTGGTACTACTGACCGGACCTGAAGCAACGGGCGGCAGCGGGGAGACCACCATCGCGCCATGCCCGGGGGGCTTACGAAGTTCGCACGAACACATAAGCCGAACAACGACACTATCGATCGACAACGACATGAAGACCATCTTTTCCCAACGTCTTACTCAAGGTGCGCTTGCCGCGGCGCTGTGCGCGTCCGTGGCGGGTTGCGGCGGCATGGTGACGCCCGGCGGCCAGAACGTCGGCGTGACGGGCGCGGCCGCGGGCGGCGCGAGCGCCGGCGCCGATTCGGGGCTGCAGCGCTGCGCGTCGCCGCTCGGCACGATCGCCGTCGACGACGGCCGTAACGCCGACTGGTGGGGCCCGTTCGGCAGCGCGACCAAGATGACGTCGATCGACCCGCTGCTGCGCCTGGCCGTCCAGCAGTCGAACTGCTTCGTGATCACCTCGATCGGCAACCAGAAGAGCGACGCGCGCCTGTCGCGCATCACGGAACTGCAGCGCAACTCGGGCGAGTATCGCGCGGGCTCGAAGCAGCAGAAGGGCCAGCGTGTCGCGGCCGACTACTACATGGAACCGCAGATCATCATCAACGATTCGCCGATCGGCGGCATCGGCAGCATGATCGGCGGGCTGATCGGCAACAGCGCGGTGGCGGCGGTGGCCGGGCACCTGCAGTCGAAGGCGTCGGTCGTCACGCTGACGCTGTTCGACGTGCGCTCGGCCGTGCAGATCGCGGCGTCGGAAGGCAGCTCGACGGCGACCAACTACGGCGCGGCGCTGGGCGGCTTCGGCGGCGGCGTGGGCGGCGCGCTCGCGGGCTTCTCGACGACGCCGGAAGGCAAGGCGACCGTCGTCGCGTTCATCGACGCGTACAACAAGATGGTCATCGCACTGCGCAGCTACAAGGCGCAGGACGTCAAGGGCGGCCTCGGCCGCGGCGGCCAGCTCCAGGTCAACTGACGTTTCCCGGCCGGCGGTGCGCCGCAGGCCGGTTTCCGCTTCGCAAGCGTCCGTGCGTGCGGCATGATCCGCGCGCCGGCTTCGTTCGTCCTGTTCGTTTCGAGGGGACCCCGATGAAAACCGTCGCCGTGATCGCATTGACCTGTCTCGCGCTGACTGCTTGCGGCGGCGACGACAGCGCTTCGCCCGCGTCGTCCGGCGGCGGCTCGGGCACGAGCAACAATGGCGGCGCCGGCGGCACGGGCTCAGGCGGTACCGGAAGCGGCGGTTCGGGCGGTTCGGGTGGCGCGGGCGGTTCCGGCGGCGCCACGCTGACGCTGCGCTACGACGCGCAGCCGACCGCGGCGGACCAGGCGAGCTTCCTGACGCTGCTCAACAGCGAAGGCGCGAAGGGTTACCGCTATCTGGGCGATGACTACTACGACCCGACCAGCGGCGGGTCGCGCTCGATCTTCGTGAACGACGGCACCGTGCCGACGTACACCTATCAGTTGCAGGCGGCGCCGTCCGACATGACGAGCTTCGTCAACCAGGCCAACACGCAAGGCGCGAGCGGCTATCGCTTCGAAGGGCCGTACGCGTACGGCTATCTCTATCGCAAGGACGGCGGCTCGCCGGCCACCTACACGTACACGACGGCCGCCCTGCCGGCCGATTCGAACGCGTTCCTCACGCAGGCCAACGGCCAGGGCCAGTCGGGCTTCTGGTTCCTGGGGCCGATGCAGGTGGGGACGGTGCCGTCGTCGCAGGCGAACGTGTACATGAAGAACAACGCGTCGAACTCGACCTATGCGTACGATGCACTGGTGCCGACGACGACCGTCGGCGACTTCATCGCGCAGGCGAACAGCGAAGGCGCGAAGGGCTATCGCGCGAAGGGCGGGATGGAATTCGGCAGCACGATCTCGTGGGTCTACGTGAAGGACCGGACGCAATCGTCGACCTTCACGTACCAGTCGGCCGCGATCCAGTCGAGCGGCGCCGGCTTCGTCCAGCAGGCCGATACATTCGGCGCGCAGAGCACCGCGTATCTGGGCGATCTCGCGCTCGGCGTGTCGACGCCGGTGATGGCATCGTTCTATTTCAAGCCCGCGAACTGCACGGGGTTCCTGTGCACGACGCTCAACCCGCTCACCCAGAACTGACCGGCCGTCGCCCGACGGCCGACGATGTGCCTCGCCGCCTGAGCGGCGCCTCCGCGGGGGTTGCCGCTCGACGGCTCGCCCCCGCCTTTTTCCCGTTTCCGCATCCTCCCGGTTGCACGTCGGGTGTGCCGTGCACGCAGCCTGAACGCGCCCTGGCGCGCCCTTTTTCCACGTCGAGTCTAGGTCAAGTTCTAAATATTCAATCAATAGAACTTGACGTGTACGAAACGGTTCATTCGGGGTGGACGCTCTCCCACACGTTTGGCATCGTCGGCATTCATTCCATCTTTTCCAGGGTGAGTTCCGGCAAGACGTCGCGTTTCGAATCGGCATCGTTCGAGGGCGCGACCCTCGTCGCGTGTCATGTCGCAGAGCCCGCTTCAAGCCCTCCGCCGCTACCTGAGCATTTCGGTGTTCGGTGGCGGCATCGTCGTTACTGTCCTGGTCCTGATCGCTTGCGGTCTCGGGATGACGGCGATCGTCTCGGGCCATGTCGAGGGAGAGCGGCGCAACTACCTGAACGGCCTGGAGCAGACGCTCAACGAGATCCAGGTGAGCGAGACCTCGTTCCGCAACGGCGTCGCGAATGCGCAGCTGATCTGGCGCGAGGCCGATAGCGCGCCCGAACCGCTCGTCGATGCGTTCTTCAGCGACGACCAGCGCGTCGCGATCCGGCCGCATCCGTCGCTCGTGCTCGGCGTGCCGGGGCAAACCGGCGACCGCGTCGAGGTCGCCCGCTACCTGTCGCTGTCGGTGCTGCTGTCGCGCATCTGCGCGGCGAGTTCGCTCAATCGCGGGCGCACGCTGGAGGGCTATCACTACAGCACGCGCACGGGCATGTTCGGCCTGGTGCCGAACCGGAACCGCGACGATCCCGCGCTGGTGTCGCCCGACGATCGCGCCCGTGTGCTCGATGCGCTGCGTATCGATTTCGATCGCGCATATCCGGGCATCGTCGACGCCCGCCCGCACGTGCGCTGGCTCGCACCGTTCACCGATCCCGTATCGGGGCAGCCGCGCATCCGGATCGCGGCCGAGGCACACGACAACGGTAAAACGTTTGCGGTGCTCGTGACCGAATATCCGCCCGACTACCTGCTGTCGTGGCTGGCCGACTATCGGCCCGACGGCGCGTTCTACATCACGACGGCCGACGGGCGGCTCGTTGCCATGGATCCCGCCGCGCGCGACGCCGATCGCGCCGCGCGCCTGCTGCAACTGGCCCCGTGGCGCAGCGGCGCGACCCCGGGTTCGCCGGCGTTCCGCGACGGCTTCCTGCTGTTTCACGGCAAGCTCGAATCGACGGGCTGGACCTTCGCCTACGCGCTGTCGTGGGCCGATATCGCGTCTGGCGTCGGGCATTCGGCCGGCACGCTGATGGCGGCTACGCTGCTGACGCTCGCGGTCATGTGGGTGTTGCTGCTGCGCTTTCACCGGCGCGAATTCGCACCGCTCTACGCGCGCTCGCAGCGCGTGGTCGACAGCGAGGCGCTGTGCCGCAGCGTGATCGAGATGGCGCCGATCGGGCTGGGGCTGATCGCGCGCGACGACGGGCGCTGCATGCTCGCGAGCCCCGCGCTCAGGGAAATGGTCGCGCGGATCGGCGGCGATCATCGCGAGCTGTCGAACCAGATGGCCGCCGCGTGGCAGGCGCACGTCGCGAACGGCGGCGCGGGCCGCGTGCTGCACGACGATCTCGTGGTCGGCAGCGGCGCGGCCGCGCACCTGCATCTTGAATTCACGGCGTGCGGCGCACGCTATCAGGGCGAGGACGTGCTGATCGCCGCGGTTGCCGACACGACCGCGAAGCACCGGCTGATGCAGAAGCTCGAAGAGGCCGTGCGCGCGGCCGATTCGGCCAATGCCGCGAAATCGTCGTTCCTCGCGGCAACGAGCCACGAGATCCGCACGCCGCTGAACGTGATCCTCGGCAACCTCGAGCTGCTCGAGCGCTCGGCGCTCGACGCGGTCCAGCACGGCCGCGTCGACACGTTGCGCACGTCGGCGACGAGCCTGCTCGCGCTCGTCAACGACATTCTCGATCTGTCGAAGATCGAGGCCGGCGCGATGCAGGTCGAGTCGATCGGGTTCGACGTGATCGCGGCGGTCGCGCGCGAGCTGAGTGCGTTTGCGCCGATCGCGAAGGCGAAGGGCCTGCAACTGTTCTGCGAAATCGGCGCGTCCGATGCACAGCGGATGCGCGGCGATCCGACGCGGTTCGCGCAGGTGCTCGGCAACCTGCTGAACAACGCGATCAAGTTCACGAGCGCGGGCCGCGTGACCGTACGCGTGGCCGTCGTTGCCGAGGGGCACGGCGCGCCGGCGCTGTCGGTCGCGATCGAGGATACCGGCATCGGCATTGCCGCCGAGCATCGCCGCGCGCTGTTCAAGGCGTTCTCGCAGGTCGATACGTCGATCACGCGCCGCTATGGCGGCACGGGGCTCGGGCTCGCGCTGTGCGATGGCCTCATCGCGGCGATGGGCGGCCGCATCGACGTGGCGAGCGAGCCGGGAGTCGGCAGCTGCTTCACGATGCACCTGCCGCTCGGCGCAGGCGTCGCGGTGCTCGGCCGACCGCACGGCGCAGGCGCCCAGGCAGGCGCGCTGACGCTCGTTGCCGCGCATCGCGCGTGGCGCGAGTTCGCATTGCCGCACCTGCACGCATGGGGGTTCGATGTCGATGTGTACGACAGCCTGTCGAGCCTGCCGGGCGATCTGGCCGGCCCGGTCGTGCTGTTCGGCGATCCGGACACCTGGTCGCATGCGGAGCTGGGCGGCCTGCACGGCTGCGCGCCGTTGATCCTCGCCACGCGCGACGGTCCGCTCGAACCGCATCGCGCGGGTGGCACGGTGCGCGTCTCGAGCTATTCGCTCGGCGGCCTGCGCGCCGCGCTGGCGTGCGGCGGCGCAAGTGCGGGCGCCGTGTCGTCCGCCGGCGAACCGTCGCACGTCGCGACGCGTGGCCGGCAGCGCGCCGGGCACGCATGGCCGTCGCAGCCCGCGTCCGGTGCATTGCGTGTGCTGGTCGCGCACGACGAAGCCGTCGACGGGCCGATTTTCCGCGAGCAGTTGCACGCGCTCGGCTGCAGGGCGGCGGAGGTCGGGTCCGGGCGCGCGGCGCTCGAATCGCTGGCCGGCGGCGGCTGGGACGTGCTGCTGATCGCCGCCGATCTTCACGACCTCCCCGCGCACGTGCTGGCCGAAGCCGCGCGCGACCAGGGGGCCGTGAGCGACGTGGTGGTCATCACGTCGCACGTGACGCCCGAAGGCATGCGCCGCTGCATGGCGGCGGGCGTGCGGCGCGTGCTGACGAAACCCGTGACGCTTGCGCACCTGCACGGCGTGCTCGCGCCTGCATGGCAGCGGTGCGACGCCGCATCGCGCCGCGCGCCGCGCGGGCAGGCCGATCGCGAGTCGGCACTGACGGGCAAGTAACCGACAACAGGTAACGCAGTAACGCATGTTCGAAATAACAGAGGCAGAGTGCCGGCGCCAGTCGCAGAGCACATTTCAATTCACACTGGAGGGGAAGGCCATGCGTCACCTGGGGAAAATATTCACACTGCTGATCGAATTCGCGACGCTGTCCGAGCGTTCGCGCAAGGAGTTTCTGACGATGATGAACGAGTACCTGCTGATGTCGCCGGCGCAGAGACGTCGCGCGATCAGCGAATGGAAAATGCGCCAGGAAAACGGCCGATTCGACGAACCCGGCGAGTCGGTGCACCGGTAGCGCGCGGCATCGGGCCGGCGCGCGTCGGGATCGTGACGCGCCGGCCCGTCGCGCCGCACGGCGTACGATAGCGTCGGTCGGGACGACCGACTCGGGCCAGCCGGCCGCAAGGGCCGCCGCTGGCGCGTGTGGGTGCGCGGCGCAACGGCTTTCCCGGGGGCGCGGTTTTCGATGCCGTGGCCCGTGGGCCGCGCGATGTGGCCGCCGCAGCGCACCAGCCTGTCGGCGAGCGGGATGGGCGGTGCATCGACGGTCCGCCCGCCCGCGATGAATGCAGCCGGATTTATCTTAAAATTGGGTCAATATTGTCCGGCGAGCCGAATGCGGCTGACGATCGGCTGACGACGCGAGCATGCGGGCGTCGCGCCGCGAGCCGGATGCGTGACGGAAAGCCTCGGGGAGAAACAGGAACATGGACGAATTCTCAGTGCGCGTGATGGTGGCGGACGACCACCCGGCATCGGCGCTCGGAATGTCGCAGGCGCTGCAAGGCAACAGCACGATCAAGCTGGTGAATACCGTTTCGGATTCGACGGACCTGGTCGCGGCGCTCGATGCGCAGCCGAGCGACGTGCTCGTGCTCGACTATGTGATGCCCGGCGGCAAGTACGGCGACGGTCTCGTGCTGCTGTCGTTCCTGCAGCGCCGCTACCCCGCGCTGCGTATCGTGACGATCACGATGATCGACAACCCGAGCGTGCTGCGTGCGATCCAGAAGCAGGGCGTGAACTGCATCCTCAGCAAGTCGGATGCGCTGTCGCACCTGATCGGCGCCGTGCATGCGGCCCATGTCGGCGCGAACTACATGTCGCCGTTCGTGAAGCAGCTGCTGCAGGACGGCGATGCCGTGTCCGTCGCGCGTGCGCTGACCACGCGCGAAATCGAGGTGGTCCGGCTGTTCGGTGCGGGCTATACAGTGGGCGAGATCGCCACGCAGCTGCATCGCAGCAAGCAGACCATCAGCTCCCAGAAGTCGAGCGCGATGAAGAAGCTCGGGATCGTCCGCGACGCCGACCTGATCCGCTATGCGGACGAAGGCAACGTGCAGGCTCCGTCCGGTCGGGGCGGGCCCGCCGCGCGGGACTGACGTGCGCGCACGACCCGGCGCGGGTAGCGGGCGGGCGAGCCGCGCGGCAGGCGCGGTGCGCATGCCGCTCCGGCGTGCCGGTTCGACGCGTCGTCACGGTCGCCTCCCCGGCAAGCTGCCGGGGGCGCGGGCGAATGCCGGCCCGGGGCCGGCGATAGTGCAACCCCGGCGGATCGTATGCCCGAAAAATTGAAAAGGCTGGCCGCGCAGGCCGCCGCCGTCGGCCGGAAGCCGTTCGAGCCGGGCAGGGTCCGGCGTCAGCAGCAGGGGCTGCTGTACGGCGGAGGCGTGGCGATTACCGCGTTCATCATGCTGTGTGCGCTGCTCGTCGTGCGACTCGCCGTCGGCGACTACGTCGCGCAGATGCGTTCGTCGTTCCTGAGGGACGCGGCGGAACTGCACGGCGAATTGCAGGTGACGAAGGTGTTGTTGGGGCGCTTTGCCGACAACATGACCGCGGCCAACCGCAGCCCCGATGCGGTGCCGCCGTCCGACCTGCAAGCCATGATCGCCCGTGGCGGCCGGCTGGATTGGCTGGACCCGCATGGCGAGTCGACGGTCGTCGGGTTCGCCGATCTCGCGTCCGGGAAATCGCCGGCCGCGTATGCGCGCTATATCGGCGCGCTCTACCGGATGGGCCACGCGGTGTCGACGCCGTCGCCGGTTTCGATCGCCAGGCAGTTCTCGGCTTATCTCGTCGGCGTGGACGGCGACTTCGTGGTGTTGTTCGGCGCCGAACTGGCCAGGCGGGCCCCCGCGCGAATCGATTCGTCCGGGCTGAAGGCGCTTGCGCGCCGGCTCGAACCGGCCGATGCCCACGCCGGCCTCGTCATCGAGACGCGCGACGATCCGGTGCTCGGCAGGCCCGTGATCCGCTTCGCGCAGTTGCTGAACGACGTGGACGGCAAGCCGTTTGCGTGGCTCGTCTTCAACGGCCGTCCCGAGCTCGACCGGATCATGGCGTCCCGGACGCCCGACGTGGAGAACCTGCTCGTCGCCCCGAACGGACAGGTCGTGTACGGAAGGCTGCGCGACGGCGCGCTCGTCGCGCGAACGCTCGCGCGCGTCCTGAATCGAAGTGCCGTTCCGGTCATCCCGCACCGCATCGGCGACTGGTTCGTGCTCGGCGACCGTGTGGGCGAATCCGATCTCGTGCTGATCCGGCGCTATTCGTGGCGAAGCGCGGTGCTGGCGAATGCCATGCGGATCGGCATCACGTCCGGCCTGGCGCTGTTCGGCATCGCGGTGCTGTGGGCCGCGATCGTGCTGTTCGACCGGCGCGCGCTGCGCCCCGCCAATCGGCGTGCGATACGCCTGATCGAAAGCGAGGCGCTCAACCGGACGCTGATCCGCACGGCGCCGGCCGGGCTGGCGCTGCTGTCGATCATCGACGGCGACACGATCGTGCGCAATGATGCGATGGTCGCGTACGAGAGGGCCGTGTCGGGCCTGCCGCTCGGCAAGCGGCTGTGGCAGCTTTATCGGGACGCGGTGCGCGACGGCGGCGCACGCAGGCTCGTCACGCACGAGTTCACGATCGAGCATGCGGAACACGGCGCCGTCTATCTCGATGCGCACATGGTGCGCGCCAAGTATCGCGGCATCGACGTGCTGCTGTGCACGCTGATCGACATCACCGCGCGCAAGGCGGTGGAGGAGACGCTGCGCGAAGCGCGCGAGGCGGCCGAGCATGCGAACAAGGCCAAGTCGACGTTTCTCGCGACGATGAGCCACGAAATCCGCACGCCGCTCAACGCGATCATCGGCAATCTCGAGTTGATGGCGCGCGCCACCCTGCCGCCGGCGGAACGGCGGCGCCTGAGGACGGTCGCGTCGTCGTCCGACACCTTGCTGCGCGTGATCAACGACGTGCTCGACCTGTCGAAGGCCGAATCGAACCAGATGGTGCTCGAAAGCATTCCGTTCGATCTGCGCCGCGTCGCGACCGACGTGATCGCGATGTTCCGGCCGCTCGCGGATGCGAAAGGCCTCGAACTGGCTTGCCGTATCGCGCCGGACCTCGCCGACGGCTACGTGGGCGACCCGACGCGGCTTCGTCAACTGATGTCGAATCTGGTCGGTAACGCGATCAAGTTTACGGAGCGCGGCGGCGCGACGGTCGACGTGCGGCTCGCGCCGGGCGGCACGGGCGCGCAGCGCGTCGAGATCGTGGTTCGCGATACCGGTATCGGCATTCCGGCGGACAGCCTGCCCACCCTGTTCGACGTGTATATCCAGGCCGACGCGTCGATCTACCGCCGCTTCGGCGGGACCGGCCTGGGGCTGCCGCTGTGCCGGCGCATCGTCGGGTTGATGGGCGGCGACCTGAGCGTCGACAGCCGCGTCGGCGAAGGCTCGACGTTCGTGGCGGCGTTGCCGCTGCGCGAGGCGCCCGGCGGGTGGCGGGCAGCCGCGCCGGAACTGCCGGCGTTCGCCGACACGGCGGGCGGTTACGGCGACGTGCCGGAGCCGGATGAGGGCGGCGATGCGACGGACGGCGTCGAACCGCACGCGCCGGCCGCGGACGACGACGAACCACTGCGCGTGCTGGTTGCCGAGGATCATCCGGCGAGCCGTGCGTTGCTGCGCGATCAGCTCGATGCGTTGCGATACGACGCGACGATCGTGTCCAACGGCGTGGAGGCGATGCGCGCGTACTTCACGCATCCGTTCGACGTCGTGCTGACGGATCTCGGCATGCCGGAACTGGACGGATTCGCGCTGGCGAATTTTCTGCGGGAGCAGGGTGCGACGGTGCCGGTGATCGCGATGACCGCGCATGCGACCGATGAGGACCGCCGGCGCTGCGAGCGGGCCGGCGTGGTGGAGGTCGTGCTGAAGCCGCTGTCGATCGGTGCGCTCGAAGCCGTGTTGCGGCGGCATGCCTGTCGCGATGCGCAGACGGATGCCGGGCGTCCGGATCATCGCGCGAATCCGGAGATGACGGACGAGATCAGGCGGACGTTGCATGCGGCGACGCTGCATTCCTTGACCGCGATCGAAAGCGCGTTGGCGAACGATCGTTGCGATCTGGTCAGGATCGAACTTCATTCGATGCGCGGCGGTTTCGCGCTTTCTCATGCAACGGAAGCGAGAGACGCGTGCGCGTCCGCAGAGAGAACGTTGAATGAAGGCGAACTGGCTGCATTCCGGGAGATCTGGCCGTCGTTCCGAGGCGCAATGGAGCGTGCCTTGATGGCGCTGTCCGAGGCGCGCGCGGACGGGCCTCACGATTCCGCGTAGCTGCGATCGGTGTCGGTGTCGGGCGCAAGTCCGACCGTGCCGCATGACGGGATCGTCGCCTTGTCCCCGGCCATGACGCGCCGGGCGCGATGCATCCGGATTGCCGTCGGCGAACCGGCTCGGCCGATTTTCGCGTTTGCGTGGCCTGCGATTCAGCGTGCAATCGCTTCCGGAAAACGAGGCCGCGCGCGATGCGTTGCGAAGTTGTCGAGATGTCGCCGAGGCACCGGCTTCATATCGCCCGCCACCGGGGCGGCCGCCGGTAGTCGATCAGGTCCCGGCGATGGATTTCATGTTTGGTCGAACAGCGTCAGGCCGCGTGACCGGGAACCGACGGCGGCCGACGATGCCGCGCACCAGACGGTAGTCGTCGCGCGGGGGCGAGCGACCGGCGGGCATGCATGGCGTGCATCCTGGATCGCTTCGCCTTGCGTCGCGGCCTGCCGCAAGCGAGTCTGGATCCAGCAGGAGTGCGAAGCTGTTTCCGATCGATCTCACTTCTCTTTCGATCACTTGGCGTTTCTCCGGGGTTATCTCATTTTTTTAGTACTTGTACTAATGGCGTGAGGTTTTATTTAGTAATCGTCTCATATTCGATTCAATCAATAAACGTCAGAATTGATTCTGAAGCATGTGAGCCATGTCTTGACGGTTAATCAAGGATATGCGCTGCGGGAGTAACGCTTCATTTAAGTGGCTTCATTTAAATAAACTGAATCTAGGGTGACTGTATGCAGAAAAAACTCAATGTAGCTCGTTTCATTCAGGGTGCGGCAGCGGTTGCGATCATCGCATCGATGTCGCCGGCGATGGCTGCCGATGGTGAAATCGCATTCAACGGCAAGGTGCTGTCGACCACCTGCACGATCAGCGCGGGCGGCGGTGCGTCCGGCGACAAGAACATGACGGTCAAGCTGCCGAGCGTGTCGGTGAACGCGCTGGCAAACTCGGGCGACGTGGCAGGCCGCACGCCGTTCTCGATCCAGCTGAGCGGTTGCACGGGCGAGTCGACGAAGGTGTCGACGGTGTTCGAAGCGGGCAGCACGGTCGATACCGCCAGCGGCCGCCTGAACCTCGTGTCGACCGGCGCGGAAGATACCGTCGCGTCGAACGTCCAGATCAGCCTGCTGAACGATGCGCAGGAACAGATCAAGGCAGGCCTCGCGAGCTCGCAGCAGAACTCGCAGGTCGTCGCGCTGAAGGACGGCGCCGCCACGCTGAACTACTACGCTGAATACCACGCAACCGGCAAGGCAACCGCCGGCTCCGCGAATTCGCGCATCCAGTACTCGCTCGACTACCAGTAAGTCTCGCACGGGGAAGCCGCCCGGCATCGTGCAGGGTGGTTTCCCATTTCTCCCTGACCCATCTTCAAGCTCGCTCCGCCCGGAGCCGCGGCTTGTACGATCTACCAAACGAGTTGACCTATGAACTGGAGGATGCCGAAATCCCTGGCAGCACTCGCGCTATGCGCGACCGTGTGGGCCCAATGCGCACAGGCGAGCGTCGTGGTTACCGGAACGCGTGTCGTTTTTCCGGGCGAGAGCCGTGAAGTCACGGTGCGCCTGATGAACGACGGCAATTCGCCGGCACTCGTTCAGGCGTGGATCGATACCGGCAACGCGAAGGAGTCGCCGGAACAGATCGTCGTGCCGTTCGCGCTGACGCCGTCGATGTTCCGCCTCGATCCCGGCAAGGGACAGTCGCTGCGGGTGCTGTATGCCGGCGAGCCGCTGCCTGCCGACCGCGAATCGCTGTTCTGGCTGAACGTGCTGGAAGTGCCGCCGAAAGTGGAAGGCAACGACGACGCGAACCGGATTCAACTTGCATTCCGCTCGCGGATCAAAATGATGTATCGGCCGGCAGGATTACCGGGTAGCGCGGCCAACGCGGCCGACCAGGTGAGCTGGACGATCGTTTCGAAGCAGGATGGGCGCGGCGTCGCGCTCAAGGCGACCAATGCCGGGCCATACGTCGTGAACCTCGGTGCGATCGAACTCGAGGCGGAAGGGCGCAAGTACGTGTTGCAACCGGGCTTCATTCGCCCGCAGGATTCCGCCACCTTCGACGTTCAGGAGCTCGGCGCCGTGCCGGCGCGGGCGACGGTCGACTACAGCATCATCGACGACTGGGGTGCGATCCGGCCGCCCAAGAGAAGCGATATCGGTGGCAAGCGAAACGACTGATAACAGGCACGTGTGGCCCGGTTCGATCGTGCCGGTCACACAGGAAGTACCTGCAGGCTGATTTCGAACTCGTGCGATCCAGCAAACGACATAAATTTCGGACGATCGAATAAAGAATTTCGTTATCCGAAGTAAATTCGGAGAAAAAATGAATCGACTTATTGGATGCGGTGCTGGTACGCGCTCTGCGCCGCGCGTCAGTCTGATTACTTCAATGGTGATGTCGGCGATTGCCGGCTGGCATGCATCCGCCGGCGCCGAACAGGTGCCGCTGGCCGGCGCCGGGAACGCGCAAGCCGTGGCGACCCAGGTGGCGAGCGTGCAGTTCGACAGCGGCTTCCTGACTGACGGCGGGCGCAACGCGGCCGATCTGTCGCGCTTCGAGAAAGGCAACGCGGTGATGCCGGGCATGTATGCCGTGGACGTCTACGTGAACGACAACCTTGTCACGAGCACCCAGGTCACGTTCCGCGCGTCCGCGAAGTCGATCGACGCGCAACCGTGTTTCGACGAGCGGCTGCTGCAGGATATCGGCGTCGACGTCGAACGGCTGCATGCCGATGCGCTCGCGCAATTGCGCGACGGACACGCCTGCATGGCGCTGCCGGACGCGATTCCCGACGCGCTGGCCGTTTTCACGTTCGACGAGCAGCGGCTCAACCTGAGCATTCCGCAAAGCGTGCTGCGCCGTAGCCCGCGCGGCTACGTCGGCCCGAATCGTTGGGATTCCGGCGTGACGATGGGCATGCTGAACTACAACGCGAACCTCTACACGCATCGCAATTCCGGCGGGCCGACGCTCACGCAAGGCTACGTTGGTCTCACGGCCGGCATGAACCTCGGGCCATGGCATTTCCGGCACGAGGGCTCGTACAACTGGGCGACGGCGGGCGGCGGCAAGTATCAGGATATCGCAACCTATGTGCGCCGAGACCTCGCCGCGTTAAAAGCGCAGTTGACCGTCGGCGAATCGTATACGACAGGCGAACTGTTCGATTCGACGCAGTTCCGTGGCGTGCAGATCGCGTCGGACGACCGGATGCTGCCGGAGTCGATGCGCGGCTATGCGCCGGTCGTTCGCGGCGTGGCGAACAGCAACGCGAAGGTGACGATCCGCCAGAACGGCGTGACGATTTACGAGACGACCGTCGCGCCGGGCGCGTTCGAGATCGACGACCTGTACGCGACGGGCTACGGCGGCGACCTGAAGGTGACGGTGACGGAGGCCAACGGTTCGGTTCACCAGTTCAGCGTGCCGTATGCGGCGGTGCCGATGGCGCTGCGGCCCGGCATTCACCGCTACAGCTTCGTCGCGGGGACGGTGCGCGATACGCAAAGCGACCGCAATCCGCTGTTCATGCAGGGCACGTGGCAGCAGGGCATCACGAATCTGTTGACCGGGTACGGCGGTGTTACCGCCGCGCAGGGCTATCTCTCGGTGATGCTCGGCAGCGCGTTCAACACGCCGTTCGGCGCGTTGGGGATGGACGTCACGCAGGCGTCGACCTCGGTGCCGGGCGTCAAGCGCTTCAACGGGACGAGTGCGCGCGTCAGCTACTCGAAGTCGATCACGCAGACGCAAACCGACGTGACGATCGCCGCCTATCGCTATTCGACCAGCGGCTATTTCGGGCTGAACGACGCGATGCTCGTGCGCGAACGCGTTGACAACCGGGGGTCGGTCGACTCGGTGGCGCGGCAGCGCAGCCGTGCGTCGTTGACGGTCAACCAGGCGTTCGGCGACCGCGGCGGCCGGCTGGCGCTCTCCGTGTCGGCGATGAATTACTGGAATCGCGGCGGTTCGGACGTCAGCTACTCGGCGTCCTATTCGAACACGTTCCGCAACGTCAGCTACGGCGTTTCGGTGCTTCGCCAGCAGAACAGCATGGGCCGGAACGAAACGCAGTACTACGTGAGCGCGACGATCCCGCTCGGCAAGACGTCGTCGACGATGGCGACGACGAGCTTCTCGCACAACACGAACGGCCAGACGCAGGCGCTCGCGACGGTGTCGGGCTCGTCGCTTCACGACGATCGGCTGTCGTACAGCGTGACGGCGAACCGCTCGTCCGGCGGTGGCGGCAGCGCGAGCAACGACGGCAGCGGCTCGGTCGTCTATCGCGGCGCCTATGGCGAAGTATCGGCCACGGCGGGCGCCGGCACCGGCTATCAACAGGGCTCGCTCGGCATCCGCGGCGGGGTGGTCGCGCACCGTGGCGGCATCACGTTCGCGCAGCCGCTGTCGGAAACCTTCGCGATCGTCAATGCGCCGGATGCGGCGGGTGCGCGCGTGCTCAATTCACCGGGCGCGCGTGTCGACTGGCGCGGGTATGCGGTCGTGCCCTATCTGACGCCGTATTCGATGAATGCGATCGAACTCGATCCGGAAGGTTTGTCGACCGACGTCGAAATCAAGGCGACGACGCAGCAGATTGCGCCGCGCGCCGGTGCGGTGCCGATGCTGTCGTTCCAGACGATATCGGGAAAATCGGCGGTGATCGACGCGCGTCGTGCGGACGGCGGCACGCTGCCGTTCGGCGCGGCGGTGGTCGATTCGTCGGGCAAGGAAATTGGCGTCGTCGGGCAGGGTGGCCGGATCTTCGCGCGCGGGCTCGACGACAACGGGACGCTGACCGTGCGCTGGAGCGAAGACGCGAACGCGCTGTGTTCAATCCGATACGCGTTGCCTGTCGCAAAAAGCAGCGCGCGAAACAATGCCGTGCGGCGGTTCGATGCGGTGTGCGATGCGCAGTGACATGTGTCCGGGTTTGCCGACACGGCGACCGGGCGGCGCTTCACGTAGCGCCGCCGCCGTGCGATCCGATAGTGAATACCAGGAAAGAGGAAGTGACGAGATGACGACAAACGACTTGACGCGACCGCGCCGGATGCGCGCGCTATGCACGATGGTGCCGCTCGTGTTGCTGGCGGCTGGAGCATTGCAATCGGCGCGGGCGACCGACATCACTGCATTCGGGATGGAGATTGCGTTCCCGAGGATCACTGCCAGTTATGTCGTGCTGGGGCGGCATTACATTTCGCCGATGGAGGCGTGCGGGTTATCGAAGTGCTCCATAATTTCAAACTTACTCTTCCCCTATGGTGGTTCCGCGTGGGGAAATGGCCCGGCGATTGCGACGAACGTGACGGGTGTGTTGGCGCGTCTGTTGGTCGAAGGAAAACCCATTGATAACCAGGAGGCTACGCCTGAAAAACGGATCGAATTCTCTCAACCGCTCGAAGTGCAACTGCTTAGCGGCGGCACTCCCATTCAAAGGGGATCGCTAGGGACGACCAGGTCGGGCTATTTCTCGCTCTATATGGCCAACGGCCGCGAATTGAATATCTACCTTCAGGGATCAGTCACGCCGATCGACGGCACCTGCTCGACGCCGGCGCAGAATGTGACGTTGCCGGGTGCACTGTTGAATAAATTCGGCGACGTCGGTTCGACTGTGGGTGCTCACAGTTTCCAGATCCGGGTCGAGAATTGTCCGAAGGGATACAACCGGGTCGGCTATGTACTCCAGCCGCGTGGCGGCGCGATCGCGAATGCCCCGGGGGTGTTGCCGCTCGGCACCGGGTCGACCGCCAGCGGCGTGAAGCTCCGGATTACCGACGACAAGGGCGTGCCGGCGACTTTCGGCACCTCGATCAAGCTGAATGCCTACGAAAAGGCCACGGGCGGTTCGTATGCGGTTCCGATGCTAGCATCGTATATCAAGACCGATGCGAAGGTTACGCTGGGCACGGTAAGCGGTGCGATGACCGTGTTGCTGGATTATCAGTGAGAATAGGGCGGCGTTCGCGTTTGGCACGTGTTGTCGAGATCGAATCGACGGAGCGTGGTACAGCGATATCGATGCCGGCGTGACGGATTCGCATCACGACGATGGCCGAGCCGATTGATCGGCGCATGGCCACGCCGGTCGGCGAGAAGCAAGGCGAGGGGCAATTTCCGATATCACGGCGGTTGCCTGGTTTGACGAATGCGAGGGTGAACCCGTTTCCGGGCTTCATTCCTCGCATTTTTATATGCTGGAAGCATAGGCCGACGAACCGACGGCAGTTCAGTCCTTTCGATCACCGGCTTCGCCGAGATGAGCGTATTGAGTCGCCTGCCGCGTGCATTTCTCATGCGCTCTGTCGGGCGTGGACGAAATCTGCGCGATCAGGGGGGTGTCGTCGGTTTGCGCGACGCCGAGGTATGTCGGTTCAGCGCCGCTACCATCGGTCGTTCGATCCGGACGTGGCAGACATGCCCGGCCACGCAGACGATGACCAGGATGGCGCACGCACCAACGATGCCGGCCCCCGTCTGGAGGCCCGCGCGCATCCCGAGAATCTTGTCGGCGATGCCGATGACGTACGGATGGATCAGATAGATCGAATAACTGGCGGACCCGAGCGCCGCCACCATCCGGTTCGTGATCGTCCGGTTGCGCATGTCGAGCGCGACCAGCGCAACGATCAGCACGCACGACGGCACGCCCCATAGCGCGATCCGTGTGAATGCCTGCGGCGTACCGTATACGGCGTGGGACAGCGGAATCGTCATGACCGCGCCGACCGCCACGACCGCCCATACCGGTGCGGCGATGCGGCTCGCGATGCCGGTTTGCAGCACCCGGTACGCGACGACACCCAGGCCGAACTCCAGCACGACCGGACGCCCGAGATGATCGACGACGGTGCCGGGCGTGCCGTCGATCTCGATCCACAGGCACAATGACGCGAGCATCAGCGCGGCCCACGCCGTCGCACGGCGGGCGCGAACCAGCACGAGACTCGCCGCAACGGCGAGGTAGAACAGCATTTCGTATTCGAGGGTCCAGCCGTTCAGGTTCAGCGGGCCCCATTGGCCGTTTTCCTTGACGTACGGCACGAACAGCAGCGATTTGACCAGGTATTCGGGCGCGGCCGTCGTCGTGTTCAGCCATTGCGGACGCAGCACGGCGATCGCGTAGATGCCGATCGTCGTCAGCCAGTAGAGCGGCACGATCCGGATCAGGCGCTTGCGAAAGAACGCACGGCCTTCGTCCGGTGCGACCCACGACATGATGAATCCGCTGATCACGAAGAAGACGTCGACGCCGGCCTGCCCGAACGGCAGCACGTGCATGTGATAGGCGACCACCGAGAGCGCGGCGAGTGCGCGCGCGCCCTGGATGTTCGGGAAGAACGCGCGTTCGCGCATGGCGTCACGCATGCCGCCCTCGCGACGGGCGGTCGTGACGTCGGGCGGGGGGCGTGCCGGGGACGGCGGCCGGGGCGTTGACGACGGCGATGCCGGGCGCATCGGGTCGCCGGCCCGGCCTGCGCGCCGGGCGCGACACCGTCGCGAACTGTACGGCGCACAGCAGCGCCGCGCTCGACAGATGGCGCGTGTAGCTGCCCAGGTCGGGCTCGAACAGCATCGACACCGCGATGTGCCCGACGACGAGCGCGGCGAGCACGTCGCGGGCAGGCTTCGTGTCATGGCGCGCACGGCGCCACACGGCGGCCAGCGCGATCCAGACGAACACCTGCATCGCGATTTCCTTCGGCCCCGGCGAGAACAGCACGGGCAGATTCAGCCGCGACAGCGCGTACAGGTAGTTCATGCAGAACGCGCCGAACGAATCCGGCGCGACGAGGTTGTGGAAGCTGGTGCGTGCGCCGAACGGGGAGCCGTGTGCGAGATAGTCGGCCGCCATGTCGCGCGGATGCTGCAGCAGGTAATAGATGTCGTTCGGCAGCAGGAACAGCGCGAGCAGTGCGGCGAGCATCAGCCAGGTCCTGCGGCCCCACGATCCGCGCCGAAACAGCAGCGCGGCGAGTGCGATCGCGAGAATCAGCGCGAAATAGCCGCGCACGACGGCCGCGTAGCCGCCGTACAGCACGACGGCGGCCGTGACGGTGACGAACACGGAGCGGCGCTGCGCGACGCGGGCGAGCACGATGGCCATCAGCACGACGAGCGTGTCCTTGCTCGCGACGAACAGGTTGAAGAATACGCACGGCGCGAGCAGCACGAGGCTCGCGACGAGCGACCCGACGCGGCGCGCGTGCGCGATCGTCATCCAGATGCACAGCGCACCGATCGCGGCGGTCAGCACGTGCGTGCCGGAAGCGCCCAGCATCGCGTAGAACTTCGCGACCGCATCGAACGACGTGCCGTCGTAGTCGCCGGACCCGCCGATCTGGCTCTGGATCTTGTCGGCGTCCCGGAACACGTATTCGGGGAGAAACGCGCCGGCCTTTGCATAGACGATCCAGTACAGCAATACGGCCAGCGTCGCGATCGCGGATCTCAATCCCCGGCTGAGCGCGGGCCCGGCTTCGGTCAGCTTATGCAGCATCGGGCAGGGTCTCCAGGGTTGCGCGCGGCGTGCCGGCGCGTGCGCCGCGCGCGACGAGCCGTGCGAGCACGGCGACGATCGCGACGCTGGCCGTCAGGTGCGCGAGTGCGGCGCCCGGCATGCCGAAATGCACGGTCAGGAACCAGGCGGCCGGCACGCAGACGACTGCGACGACGCCCATCGACAGCATCGTCGCGAGCCCGGCGCGCAGCGCGATCGCCGCGGTCCACAGCACGTCCGCGACCGCGCGCAGCACGAACGACGCGAGCAGCACCGCGAGCAGGGCGACTTCCCGCGTGTCGCCCGATTCATGCGCGAGGCGGAACAGGTCGTCTTGAACGGCAAGGATGGCGACGCCGGACAGGGCGGCAACGCCCGCGCTTGCTACCGTCGCGCGTCGAATGCGTGTGCGCAGCCGGCCGGGTTCGTCCGCGAGCGTACGCACGAAGCCGGGCCCGGCCGCGACGACGACGGTCGAGAACGCGACCGCCTGCACGGCGTTGGCGATCGACCACACGAAGATGTAGCGGCCGAGCGCGGCGGCGTCCGCGTGACTGCCGGCCACGAAGCGTTCGAGATATTGCAGCAGTGACAGCACGATGCCCGCCGCGTAGAACGGCAGGCCGTTCAGCCAGACGCCGAGCATGCGGCATGCGGGCGGCGACGCGTCGAACCGGGCGGGGCGGTGCGCGTGGCGCGCGTGCGCACGGACGACGCGCCACGACGCGGTGACGACGCATGCGTTGCAGGCGAACCAGAGCGCGAAGACGGTATCGATCGAACGCACCGCGCCGGCGAGCAGCCCGGCGCACGCGATGCCGGCCCATGCGCCGGTGCGGGCGAACAGCAGCAGCGAACCGGCGCGCGGGCGATGCAGCGAATAGACCCAGGCGTTCGTTTCGGAGGCCGCGTGCTCGGAGAGCGCGACGAGCGCGATCCAGGTCGCCACGGGAGGCGGCATGCCGAACGCGTCGATGCGGAGGCCGGCAAGCGGCGCGATGGCGAGCGCCGCGCAGACGACGAGATAGAGCGTGCAGAACACGACGCCCAACGCGCGGGCATCGTGGATCGCGGGAAGCGGGTCGCGCAGGCTGAGGCGGCGGTTGAGTTCCGAGCTGAAACCGAGGCCGAGCAGTTTCGACGCGATGACCGACGCGGCGACCGCGAGGCCGTAGGCGGCGACCGCGTCGAAGCCGAGCGTGCGTGCGACGACGAGCGTCAGGCCGAACTTCAGGCCGAGCGCGGCGAACCGGAGAAAAAGTCGAATGAGCATCGGGGATCCGCCGTCGTCATGCCTGCCGTGCGGCGCGCAGCGCGTCGATCACGCGTTCGCGCGCGGCGCCGATCCGGTCGAGCCCGGTCCGGGCCGCCTGCCAGAACGCGGCGGCCGCTCCGGGCGCGAGGATCGTGCGGGCGGCCTCGTCCGGATCGAACCCGGCGCCGTTGACGACCCAGTCGTCGAGGTGAAGATCGCCGTACGCGCCGAAGCCCTTGCGTTCGTAGCTGAGGTGGAACGCGGGCACGCCCTGCAGCACCGCTTCGAGCGCACCGTGCAGGCGCACCGACACGACGCGGTCGGGCGGATCGTGCGCGAGCAGCGTCCTGAGCGGTACGAGCGCGTCCCGAATGCCGATGTCGCGGTAGTACGCGGCGTCGTCGTTGCCGCGGCCGGTGCTTTGCACCGCGAACGTCACGCGACAGTGCGCGCCGACGCGCTCGATCAGCCGCGCGATCGACGCCGCGTACCGGGCGCGCTGCGCGCGGTTCCACGCCGGCGCGCGGCGCAGCACGAATGCGACGTGGCGAACATCGGCGCCGGCGCGCGCGGCGCGCTGCAGGATCGCATCGCGGCGCCGTTCGAACTCGAGCACCGCGAGATCGGGCGCGCGCCGTGTGTTCGGGTTCGCCGACAGAAACGCGAGCGAACGGTCGTCGCGCACGAAGACGCTGTCGAACGATGCGAGCAGCCCGCGCAGTTGCGCGCGCATCGGCCATGCGTAATGCGCGGGGCCGATGCTTTGCGGCAGATACACGACGGGCTTGCCCGATGCCTTCGCCGCACGCATCTGCAGCAGATGCCCGGCTTCGAGCTTGAGCGCCTCGACCGCATGGCGCGCGCGCAGGTAGCCGCCGCCGACGCCGGCGATCAGGTCGGCGCCGGCCAGCAGGCGGCGCAGGTCGCGCAGGCGGCCGTTCGCGCCGACGGGCAGCGGGAAGCCGGCCGCGCCGCGCAGGCGGGCCGCGCCGCGATCCGCGAGCACGGGGGCCGCGCGCACGTCGCCGTATTGCGGAAACGACGACGGATCGGCCGCGACGATCGACACGCGCGTCGTGTTTCCGAGTGCTTCCTTCAGCAGCTTGACGGACAGGTCGACCAGAAGGCCGTCCCCGGAATTGCACGCGCTGTACGCATGCAGCAGCGCGACGTGGGTGGTCGACGTCATGTCGGCTCCTTGTGAACGAGACCGCGGTAGAGAATGAGCGTGCGGCGAACCATCGCCGCGGCGGAATAGCGTTCGACGGCCGCCGCGCAATTCGCGCGCATCGCGCGGCGCAGCGGCGCATCGCCCGCCAGCGTGACGACGGCGTGCCGGAAATCGGTCGTGTCGTCGTCGTTCGGCACGACGAGGCCGATCCCGGCCGAGCGGATCAGCTCGGCGGCGCCGGCCACGCGCGATGCGACCGTCGGCACCTGCGCGGCCATCGCCTCGAGGCACACGTAGGGAAAGCCTTCGTAGCGGCTCGGCAGCGCGAACAGGTCGAACGCGGAGAAGTAGCGGGCGGCGTCGCGAAGCGGGCCGACGACGCGCAGGTTGCGCGGCACGTCGTCGGCTTCCGGGCCCGCCGCCGCGCTGAAATCGCCGGGGCCGATCGCCGCGAACTGCACGGTGCCGCCGCATTGCCGGAAGACGCCGCGCGCGATTCGCACGAGGCGGTCGATGCCTTTCTGGTGGTCGAAGCGCCCGACGAAGCCGACGACGATCGCGTCGTCCGGCAGGCCGAGCGCGCGCCGCGCGTCGGCGCGCGGCATCGGCGCGGCAGGCGGCACGCCGTTGACGATCGTGTCGATGCGGTGCGCGGGAATGCCGAGCGCGTCGTGCAGGTGCGCGGCTTCGTCTTGCGACACCGCGATGATCCGGCTCGTGCACGCGCGGCCGAGCAGGCGCTCGATCGCGCCGTAGAAGCGGCGCTGCCGGGCGCTCAACAGCGGGTTGAGCGTGTAGACCGCATGCGGCGTGTAGACGTGCCGCCACGGCCCCGCGCACAGCCGCGCGATGGCGCCCGCTTTCGAGCTGTGGCTGTGCACGATGTCGGGGCGGATGCGCAGCAGCAGCCGGTACACGTGCAGGACGGCGAGGGCGTCGCGCCAGCCGACCGCGCGCCGCATCGGCGCCCGGTGAACCGACTTGCAGCGCGCGAGCACGCGCGCGTCGAGGATCGACGCGTCGAAGCGCGGCCCGTCGGGCACGATCAGGTGGAGCTCGACGCCTTCGATGGCGTGCAGCCCGTCGATCAGGCTGGCGAGATGGACCGCCACGCCGCCGGCCGCCGCTTCCGCGACGAGCACGACGCGCAGCGGACGCGCGGCGGTACCTGCCGCCGCCGGGCGTGCGGCGGCATGCAAGGCCGGCCCGGAGGCTTCGAGGCGGGCGCGGCCGGGGCCGTCGATACGGGGCGTCTGGCTCATCGCGCACCTCCGCGTCGAATCCGGCCGGCGAACGCGCGCAGCGCGCGCATCGCGGGCGAGCCGGGGCTGCGATCGCGCCGCGGCGCGTAGTCGTATTGCGTGTAGCGATAGGTGCCGTAGCGGGAGCCGTAGCGGCCCGCGTGCGCGTCGACGCCGTTGAGCAGCACGCCGCTCGCGGCGACGCCGTTGTGCGCGAGGCGCCGGGCAGCCTCGCCGAGCTCGGCGAGGCGCGTGGCGCCCGCGCGTGCGACGAGCAGGAGCGTGCCAGCATGGCGGCTGAGCGCGACCGCGTCGGTGACGGCGAGAATCGGCGCGGAGTCGATCACGACCGCGTCGTAGCGGGCGGACAGCGTATCGATCAGCGTCGCGACGCGGTCGTGCGCGAGCAGGTCGGCGGGGTTCGGCGGCAGCGTGCCGGTCGCCATGAAATCGAGATTCGGGACCACGTTCGCGTGAATCGCGTCGTGCGGCGCGAGGGCGCCCGTCACCAGCCCGGAGAAGCCGCGCTCGCGCGCGACGCCGAAATGGTCGTGCAGGTGGCCTTTGCGCAGGTCGCCGTCGATCAGCAGCACGCGCTGGCCGTTCGCGGCCAGCAGCGCGGCGAAATTCGCCGACACGAACGACTTGCCCGCACCCGGCACCGGCCCCGTCAGCAGCATCACGTTGTTGCGCGCGTCCTGCATCGCGAAATGGATGGCGGTCCGCAGGCTGCGCAGGCTTTCGATCGCGGGCTCGTGCGGATGCGCGACGCTCAGCAGATGGGTGCCGGGCATCCGCGCGTCGAGTTGCCGTGCGATCCGGCGCTGCGCCGGGGAGTCGGGGATCGTCGCGTAGACGCTCAGGCCGAGGTGCCGCTCGATTTCATCGGCATGGCCGATGCCGCCGAACAGGAAGCTGCGGGCGAACGCGAGCGACGTGCCGAGCAGCAGGCCGAGCAGCGCGGCGGCGCCGATCACGACCGGCCGGTTCGGACGCACGGTTTCCTCGGGCACGACCGGCGCATCGACGAGCCGTACGCTGCCGGTGCGCCCGGCCTTCACCAGCTCGAGCTGCTGCGCGTTGGCGAGCAGCGCCGTGTAGAGATCGGTATCGACCTTCACGTCGAGCATCAGCCGCACCGCATCCTGCTGGAGATCGGGCAGGCGTTTCACCTGGCGCTCGACCTGGTGCTGCTGGCCGCGCAGTGTGCCGATCTGCGCGTCGAGCGCGGCCATGTCAGGATGGCCGGGCGCGAAGCGGGTGGCCATCTCGTCGCGCTTTTGCTGCAGTTCCAGCAGGCGGGTTTTCGTGTCGGCCGCCTGCTGCAGGAGCAGCTTCGATTCCTCGGTGAGGTCGATGGTGCCGTTCGCGTTGCGCATGTTCGTATAGCGCTGCTCGGCGTGCTCCAGTTGCTGCTTCAACGCCGGCAACTGCTTGTTGAGGAACGCGAGCGATTGCGCCGCGTCGGCGGATTTGCGCTCGAGGTGCTGGCGGAGGTAGTGATCGGCGATCGCCTGAAGCTGGGCCTGCAGGCGCTGCGGGTCCGGGCCGCGCAGCGTCGCGACGATCACGCCGGACTGCTTGACCTTCTCCTGCACGTCGAGTGCGCGACGCAGCGTATCGATCGTCTCGGCGCGGGACTGCCGCACGAGCGCGAAGCGGGTGCCGGGATTCGCATCGAAGCGCGTGACCTCGACGACGAGCGGGCCGTCGGCGGTCGGGAACCGCTCCGCGCGACCGACGGCGCCGGTGACCGCCGCGGGCAGCGTGGCGCCGGACAGCCGGTAGCGTCCGCCGTCGAGCATCGTCAGCGCGAAGCGTTCGCCTTCGAGCGGCTTCGGCACGTCGAAGCGCGCGAGATCCACGCGCTCGTCGCCCCATGCGTAGCCGCCGATGCCGAACACGCCGGGGCGCGTGACGCCCGCGTTGAAGCGCGAGATGAAATCGCCGACGACGGGAAAGCGCTTCGGCTGAACGACGATGTAGCTGCGCAGGTCGTCGACGGCGCGCGCGACGACGAGCCGGGACGCGAGGATCTGCGCTTCGGCGGCGGCGGTCGATTTCACGTCGAACAGCGACGACACGTCGCCGAGCAGGCTTTTCGCCGCGGATGCGTCGCCGCCGTCCTCGATCTGCACGAGGATGTCGGCCTGGTATTGCGGGTGGCTCAGGAACGCGTACAGCGTGCCGGCGCCGACGCACGCGGCGGTCACGAGCGCGATCAGCCAGCGCCGGGTGACGAGGGCGTCGACCACGGCCGCGAGGTCGATCTCGTCGGCGCGGTCGGGCGGATGCTGGGTCGAATGGGGAAGGGGCATCGGGTCAGTCCGGAAGGCGGGAGGAAGGGGCGGGCGGCGGCGCGATGCGCGCGCACCATGCGTCGACGCCGCGCTCGATGAGCCACAGGCTGTGCGCGAACGACGCGCGCGGGCCGAGGTACGGGTCCGGCACGTCGAAGCCGCGCCGCATGGCGTCGAGCGAGCGGCCGCCGTCGCCGAGGCGGTACACGCGGCCGCACAGCGACGGATGCCGGCGTTCGAGCCAGTGCTTCTGGTCGAGGTCGGCCGTCAGGATCAGGCCGGCGCGCAGGGCGAGCCACGACGGCAACTGGCGCGCGCGATGCGCTCCGATGTCGAGGCCGCGTTCGCGCATCAGCGCGACCGCGTGCGGATCGGCGGGCCGGCCGTCGAGCGCGCCGATGCCGGCCGACTGCACGTCGACGCCCGGCAGCCGCGCGCGCAGCAGCGCCTCGGCCATCGGGCTGCGGCAGACGTTGCCGACGCATACGACGAGGAGCGTGGCGCCGGCGATCATTTGACGGCGAGCGCCGCGGCGGTGGCGCTGGATGTGACGCTCGGCAGCAGCAGGCTCAGCACGCGGCTGAAGCGCACGAGGCCGTTGCCGTCCACGTAGACGATGTCCTTCGGCTGCAGCTCGAACTCGTTGGCGAGCACCATCGAGACGGGCGAGCGGGCGTCGAGATGGAACACCTGCGGACGATCCGTGCCGGAGCCGCGGACCACGAACATCTGCGCGGCGTCGGCGGTATTGGCGTTCACGCTGCCGGCCTGCGCCAGCGCATCCGACAACGTCAGCCGGCCGTCGCGCAGCGGCCGCGCGAGCGACGGCTTGTTGACCTCGCCCATCACGTAGACGCCGTAGTCGCCGCGCGCCGGCACGTGCAGCAGGTCGCCGGCCGCGAGCACGACGTCCGCCGGATTGCGGCCGTCGCGCAGCATCCGGGTCAGGTCGAGCGGATGGGTGACGCCGTCGCGCACCAGCGCGATACGGCTCTGGTCGGCCTCCGGGCCCATGCCGCCGGCCCGGCCGAGCGCCTCGTACAGCGTCATCGGCACGTCGTTGACGGGCTGGCCGCCGGGCGTGCGGACCTCGCCGTCGATGTACACCTGCTTCGAGCGGAACGACGCGATGCGCAGCGTGACCTGCGGCGCGCGGTAGACGCGCGACAGCGCGGCGGCGAGGCGGGCCTGCGCCGCGTCGGCGGTCAGCCCGGCCACCGGCACCGTGCCCGCGAACGGGAACGACACGCCGCCCTTCTGGTCGACGACGAAGCCCGCGGCGGGATCGGCCGCGCGCGGCGCGGCCTGCGGCGCGGCGCCCTGTGCGGCCGCGAGCTCGGGGTGATCCCAGACCGTGATCTGCAGCACGTCGCCCGGGCCGATCCGGTAGGCGGCCGGCGGCGCGGCCAGCAGGCCGGCTTGCGCGGCCAGTTGCCGGTCGGCCTGCGCCTTCTGCGCGCGGACGAGGCCGGTGTCGATCGTCGTGATCTCGAACGGCGGCAGGCCGTCTGCCGATTGCGTGCCGGCCGGCGGCGGCGCGTCGCTCATCCGCATGCCGGGCGCGAAGGCGCACGCGGAAAGCGCGAGGCTGGCCGCGACCATCAGGCCGATACAGGCGCCGCGCGGGCGCGCTGTGTCATTCCGCTCGATCGGAGTGGTTTCCATAAGCAGTCCTCTTGAGTAAGGCGACGCGGTGCCGGGCGGCGTCGCGCGTGTCAGTACGCGTTGCGGTGTATCCAGCCGTGCGTGGCGGTGGCGAAGACGATGCGCATGTCGAGCCCGAACGACCAGTTGCGCAGGTAGTAGAGATCGGCCTCGATCCGGCGCTGCATCTTCTCGATGCGGTCGGTTTCGCCGCGCAGGCCGTTGATCTGCGCCCAGCCGGTGATGCCGGGCTTGACGCGGTAGCGATGGATGTAGCCGTCGACGACCGTCTGGTACAGGTTGTCGTGCTCGATCGCGTGCGGTCGCGGCCCGACGACGGACATGTCGCCGCGCAGCACGTTGATGAACTGCGGCAGCTCGTCGAGGCTCGTGCGGCGCAGGAACGCGCCGACTCGCGTCACGCGGGGATCGTCCCGCGTCGCCTGCTGCACGCTGCCGGCGGTTGCGGCGTGGACCCGCATCGTGCGGAACTTGTAGATCGTGAAGGTCTTGCCGTCCGCGCCCTTGCGCCGCTGACGGAACAGCACCGGGCCCGGCGACGACAGCCGGACCGCCGCCGCGATCGCGAGCAGCAACGGCGCCGTGCCGAGCAGCGCCGCCGCGGCGAACAGGCGGTCGAACAGGGCCTTTTGCGTCAGCGCGTGCGGCGGCAACGGCGAGGCGACGAGGTTGAACGCCGGCGCGCCGACGAGATCGACCATTTCGGCGTCGAACATCGCGAGCCGGCTGACGTCGGGCATGAAGCGGATGTTGACGAGGTCGTGCCGGAACGCATCGAGCACGCTTTCGACGCCGCGTACGTCGGCGATCGGCAGCGCGATCCAGACTTCCGGAATCGCGTGCGAGCGCACGTGTTCGGCGAAGGCATCGAGCGCGTGGAAACGTCGCATGCCGTCGCCAGCAGCGTGTGCGTCCCGCGCCGCGCCCGATGCGCCCGCCACGTCCAGCATGGCGGCCGCGCGATATCCGGAAGGCGATTGCGTGATCCGGCCGAGGACGGCGGCGCCGTGCGGGCCGGTGCCCACGACGGCGACCAGCCGCTCGCCCGCATGCCTGCGCGTGAGCGTCCGGTGCACGAAGAGCCGCGACGCGACGAGTGCGACGCCGCTCGTCGCGGTCCAGAGTGCGAAGCAGGACACGGGGACGAGCAGCGCGCCGTGCAGCGAGACCATCAGGATGACGGAGCAGGCCTGTGCGAGCAGCCACGCGCCCGACGCAACGATCGCGATGCGGCGCGTCGTGCGGCCGTACGGTGCGCGATAGAGGCCGAACGCCGGAAACAGGATCATCGCGAATGCCGCCGCGCTTGCCACGGCGGCCATTTCGACGGACCGGTGCGTGCCGTTGCCGGGGAACATCCAGGCGGCCAGTGCGGCGCCGAATGCGATGAACGCAACGTCTGCGAGACGTGCGAGCAGCCCGCGGGCTGCAGACGGCGCTTCGATTCGCCGTTCCGCGAGTGTCGTATGCATGGATCCCTTTGGTTCCGTGTTGTTGGACGTTGTGTCCGATGCGGCGCGCACGGAGCGGCGCGTGCGCCGGAAGAAGGCTGGCGCATCGCCGCTGTGTCCGTTTCGCTGGCGTGCGGGCGTGGCGCTGAGACGCTGCCTGCCTGATCGGTCGGACGTGGATGTCGCTGCGACGGGGTCCGTTAGCAACTGTCAAATGCGGACGTGGCAATCAGCGACGTCGAGATCCACTCGACCGGGATCAATTTTCGGGAACCGGGGGGAAGAGATAAATGGGACGCGTATTAAATCGGCCGGGCAGGGATTAATACACGTACGAATGGTTGGTTTCGACGTGTCCCGATCGCGATCGGCAGTTGGCGCGCGCCGGCGCGCATTCGCATCCGGGCGGCAGGTGTGGCGTGTAGCGGGGATGAGCCCGGTGGCGGGCGGCAACGCTGACAGCGGGGCACGTCCCGGCACCGTCGAGCGAGCTTGAGGGGACGCGGCAGGTGGCGCGCGGCGAATGTGTCGATCGATGTCGGCGAATGCGCGTACGCGGGCCGCGCATCGTGTGCGGGCACACGACGCGCGGTGCGTCGACGTGCGTCAGCCTTCCTGGAAGATGGCGCTGTATGCGCTCAACGCGGGCACCCCGCCCAGATGCGCATACAGCACCTTCGAGCCGGGTTCGAATTCGCCGCGCCGTACCTTGTCGATCATGCCGTGCATCGATTTCCCTTCATAGACGGGATCGGTCAGCACGCCTTCGAGCCGCGCGCACAGTCGGATCGCTTCGAGCGTGCCGTCGTTCGGCAGTCCGTATTCCGGGCCCGCATAGCGCGTGTCGAGCACGACGTCCCGTTCGTCGATGCGGCGCCCGAGTTCGACGATTTCAGCCGTGTGCCGAGCGATGCGCGTGATCTGCGCGTGCGTCTTTTCCGGCGTCGCCGACGCGTCGATGCCGATCACGCGATCCGCGCGCCCGTCGGCCGCGAAGCCGACGACCATCCCCGCCTGCGTGCTGCCCGTCACCGAGCACACGACGATGTAGTCGAACGTGAAACCGAGCTGCGCTTCCTGCGCGCGCACTTCTTCGGCGAAGCCGACGAAGCCGAGCCCGCCGAGCGGATGCTCGGAGCAGCCGGCCGGCACCGGATACGGCTTGCCGCCCGCCTGCCGCACGCTTTCCATCGCGTCTTCCCAACTGCGGCGTATGCCGATGTCGAAGCCGTCCGCCACGAGCCGCACGTCCGCGCCCATCATCCGCGACAGCTGGATGTTGCCGACGCGGTCGTACACGGGATCGTCGTAGTTGACCCAGTGTTCCTGCACGAGCACGCACTTCATCCCGAGATGCGCGGCGACGGCCGCGACCTGGCGCGTCTGGTTCGACTGGACGCCGCCGATCGACACGAGCGTGTCCGCGCCCTGCGCGAGCGCGTCGGGGATCAGGTATTCGAGCTTGCGGGTCTTGTTGCCGCCGAACGCGAGGCCGCTGTTGCAGTCCTCGCGTTTCGCATACAGCTCGACCTTGCCGCCGAGATGCGCGCTCAGGCGCTTGAGCGGCTGGATCGGGGTCGGGCCGAAGGTCAGCGGATACCGGGGGAAACGTTGCAGGTTCATCGGGTCTGGTCTCCGGAAGGGCGGGGTGGCACGGGAAGCGGCCTGTTCGGGACATGCCGGCAAGCGGCGTCCCGATGCAAAAATGATAGACAAGCACGCACGAAATGAGCTTGCGAAATGAATATCGTCGGCCTACGTTGAAGACGAATCGGAAACCATGCAGGCAATTCCGGTTCGCCAGACTGGAGGATGACGCAATGAAATTAAGTGGAAATCCGGCCGCGCCGGCCGATGCGGCGCCCGTGCTCGACCGCATCGATCGCGCGATCCTCAGGCAGCTTCAGCAGGACGCGTCGATCTCGAACGTGCGCCTCGCCGCGAAGGTGAAGCTGAGCGCGCCGGCGTGCCTGCGGCGCGTCGAGCGGCTCAAGGAGACGGGGATGATTCGCGGGATCGTCGCGCTGCTCGACCCGAAGCCGCTCGGGGCCGGCATGCTCGTCGTGATCGGCTTCGTGCTCGACCGCTCGACGCCGGAAGCGTTCGCCGCGTTCGAGAAGGCCGCGCAGAAGGTGTCGGGATGCGTCGAATGCCATGTCGTGACCGGCGAGTTCGACTACTTCATGCTGGTGCGCACGCGCGACAACGAGAGCTTCAACCGGCTGCATGCGGAGCAACTGCTGTACCTGCCGGGCGTGCGGCAGGTGCGCTCGTTCATGGTGCTCAAGGAGATTCTTTCGACGCACGCGCTGCCGGTGTAGTGTGGCGCGCCGTTGGTCCCGTTGGTCCCGTTGGTCGCGACTATGCCGTCTGGCCTATGCCGTTTGGCAGATTGAAAATTCCCGTTTGAATGTATAAAATGGGAATTTCAATTAACCCATTCGGGAGTCGCAATGGCAGCAACCACACCTGCGTCCCGTCAGCCTGCGAAGCGGGCTGCCGCATCCCGCGTCGCGGAGCCGGCGGGCAGCTCGAACGGCTTGGGCGCCGGCAGGGACGATTTCGACACCTTTCGCCGGATGGCGCCAATGTTGCAGCGGCGTGCGATCGCCGAGGGTTTCGATGCAGTCATCATCGAGCGCGTCGCGCGCGAGTTGCTCGGCGTGCCGGTTCAGTCCCTCTTGAGCGCGCTGAGCCTTCCCAGCTCGACCATTCTGCGAAAAATCGCCAAACACGACCGGCTGTCGCAAGGCGAGTCCGATCGCGTTGCACGCGTGCTCTTTGTGCTGAATCTCGCCACCGATCTGTTCGAGGACAGCGAGCGCGCAGCGATGTGGATGAGCCGCGCGAACGCGGAGCTCGACGGTTTGAAGCCAGTCGACGTGCTCGACGTACAGCCCGGCTACGACCGGGTGCGCGACATCCTGAACCGTGCTCAGTTCGGGGTCGTCGCGTGAGGCTGTATCGTCTCGCGAAAGAAAGAAAGGGGCATTACCTGGCCGACGACCTGAGTGGCAACGGAGCGGCGATCGCAGGTGGCCGCTGGAATCCTCGCGGCATGCGTGTGCTGTACACCTGCTGCCACGCGTCGACTTCGTTGCTCGAGGCACTGGTCCATATGTCCGGCTTGCTGCCCGCCAGCGGATTTTTTTTAGTGACGCTGGAAGTGCCCGACACCGTCCATGACAACGCGTACCAGCCGGACCTGCCGGACGATTGGGCGGTACTGTCGCAGGATCCGGAGTCGACCGCCCGGATCGGGCAGGCCTGGCTCGAGGCAGGCGAGTCGTTGGCGATGCGCGTGCCGTCAGTCGTCTGCCCGACCGACTTCAACTTGCTGCTGAACCCGATGCATGCGGATTTTGCTTCGAGCGTGAAAGTGATCGGCAAAGAAGCGTTCGCGCTGGATCCGCGCCTCTTTGGCTGACCGGTTGCATGACCTCGAACGGCGAACGGTCGGTTGCTGCTGCGCGGTCGCGCCGCCCGTTCAGCGCTGCCATGGTGCGACGCATCGCTGTGCGGACTTGCCGAGACGCGCTCGCGCGTCGTGCACGATAGCCGCATCGAGTTCTCCGTCATCCGCCAGCGCCTTCAGCGCCGCGAGCACGATGCTCGCGCGGTCGACTTCGAAGAACGCGCGCAGCGCGTCGCGCGTGTCGCTGCGGCCGAATCCGTCGGTGCCCAGCGTCACGTAGCGGCGCGGCACGTACGCGCGGATCAGTTCGGGCACCGCGCGTACATAGTCGGTCGCGGCGATCACGGGCCCGCGCGTCGCGGCGAGCGTGGCGGTGACATACGGCATCGCGTGCGGGTTGTCGTCGTCGAGCCGCGCGCGACGCTCGGCCTCCATCCCGTCACGCTGCAGTTCGGTGAAGCTCGTGACGCTCCACACGGCCGCATCGATACCCCAGTCTTCCTTCAGCATGCGTTGCGCGGCGACGACTTCGCCGAGGATCGCGCCCGCGCCCAGCAACTGCACCTGCGCCGTCGCGTGCGATTCCGCCGCCAGCGGATACATCCCCTTCAGGATTCCTTCGCGCCATGCTTGCGCATCGCCGCCGGGCATCGAAGGCTGTGCGTAGTTCTCGTTCGTCACCGTCACGTAATAGAACACGTCGCGCTGCTGCTCGACCATCTCGCGCATCCCCGCGTCGACGATCGTCGCGACTTCGTACGCGAACGCGGGATCGTACGCGCGGCAGTTCGGAATCGTCGAGGCGGCGAGGTGGCTGCTGCCGTCTTGATGCTGCAACCCTTCGCCGCCGAGCGTCGTGCGCCCCGACGTCGCGCCGACGAGGAAGCCGCGCGAGCGCTGGTCGGCGGCGGCCCAGATCAGGTCGCCGATGCGCTGGAAGCCGAACATCGAGTAGTAGATGTAGAACGGCAACATCGGCAGGTCGTGCACGCTGTACGACGTCGCGGCGGCGATCCACGACGAGATCGCGCCCGCCTCCGAAATGCCTTCCTCGAGGATCTGGCCGCGCGTGTCCTCGCGGTAGTAGAGCATCGAGCCGAGGTCTTCCGGCTCGTAGCGCTGGCCGAGCGGCGAGTAGATGCCGACCTGCCGGAACAGGCTCGCCATGCCGAACGTGCGCGCTTCGTCGGCGACGATCGGCACGACGCGCGGGCCGAGGTCGCGATCCTTGATCAGCGCGGCGAGCATGCGCACGAGCGCCATCGTCGTCGACATCTCGCGGCCGGCCGCGTCGAGCGCGAACGCACCCCAGGCCGGCATCGAAGGGACGGTGAGCCCCTTCGATGCCGCCATCCGCCTTCTGGGCAGATAGCCTCCCAGGGCAGCCCGGCGGGCATGCAGGTAACGCATTTCCGGGCTGTCTTCCGCTGGCTTGTAAAACGTGAGCTGCTCGACGTCGCTGTCCGACAGCGGCAACCGGAAGCGGTCGCGGAACGCCTTCAGGTCGTCGATGTCGAGCTTCTTCTGCTGATGGGTCGTCATCCGGCCCTGGCCGGCCGCGCCCATCCCGTATCCCTTCATCGTCTTCGCGAGGATCACGGTCGGCTGGCCGCGATGCGCGAGCGCGTGTGCATACGCGGCGTGCAGCTTGCGCGCGTCGTGGCCGCCGCGGCGCAGGCGGTCGATTTCCGCGTCGGTGAGCTGCGCGGCGAGCGCCTCGAGCGCCGGGTCCTGGCTGAAGAAGCGCGCGCGGTTGTACGCGCCGTCGTTCGCGGAGAAGGTCTGGAACTGTCCGTCGACGGTATCGGCGAACGCGCGCGCAAGCGCGCCCGCATGATCGCGCGCGAACAGCGGATCCCAGTCGGACCCCCACAGCACCTTGATCACGTTCCAGCCGGCGCCCGCGAACTGCGCTTCGAGTTCGTCGATCACGCGGCCGTTGCCGCGCACCGGGCCGTCGAGCCGCTGCAGGTTGCAGTTGATCACGAACACGAGGTTGTCGAGCCCCTCGCGGGCGGCGAGCGACAGTGCGCCGAGCGATTCGGGCTCGTCCATCTCGCCGTCGCCGAAGAAGCCCCACACGGTGCGGCCCGCGGTGTTCGCGAGGCCGCGATGCTGCAGGTAGCGCATGAAGCGCGCCTGGTAGATCGCGTTGATCGGGCCGATGCCCATCGAGCCGGTCGGGAACTGCCAGAAGTCGGGCATCAGCCACGGATGCGGATACGAGCACAGGCCCGGGCCGGCGATCTCGCGGCGGTAGTGCTTCAGGTGATCCTCGGTGAGGAAGCCTTCGAGATACGCGCGCGCATAGACGCCCGGCGACGAGTGCGGCTGGAAATACACGAGATCGCCGCCGGCGCCGCCGTTTGCGGGCGATGCCGCGCGGAAGAAGTGGTTGAAGCCGGTTTCGAACAGGTCGGACGCCGACGCGTAGCTCGCGATGTGGCCGCCGAGTTCGCCGTACGCGCGGTTGGCGCGCACGACCATCGCGAGCGCGTTCCAGCGCAGCGCGGCCGACAGCCGTTCCTCCAGGTCGAGGTCGCCCGGGTAGGGCGGCTGCTCGGCGGGCGGAATCGTGTTCAGGTAGCGCGTGACGGGCGTGCGCGGCGACGCGAGGCCGCTGGCGCGCGCGTGCTCGGCAAGCCGGTCGAACAGGTACTGCGCGCGGTCGCGGCCGACATGCGCGACCACCGCGTCGAGCGCGTCGAGCCATTCGGCGGTTTCTTCCGGGTCCGCGTCGACGCGCGCGAGGGCCGCGCGCTGCGCGTGTTCGATACCGTTCGACAGATCCGTCATCCCAGTCTCCCGCGCACCGGCGGCGGCACGCATCAATGGGACTCATGCTACGCGCCAGTCGCCAGAATATGCGTCTGATTTCATTGGGAATTTGCCGGCGGATAGTGTAAATATTCCGGAATCGACACGAGACAGGGAATATTCGAACCATGAACGCCCCCGCGAAGCGGCTCGACCGCATCGACATCGGCATCCTGAACCAGCTTCAGCAGAACGCACGGATCACGAACGCGGAACTGGCGCGCGCGGTGAACCTGTCGACGACGCCGTGCTTCAACCGCGTGCGCGCGCTCGAGAAGCTCGGGCTGATCCGGCAGCAGGTCACGCTGCTCGATCCCGAGCCGCTCGGGCTGCGGATCAACGTGTTCATCCAGGTGAGCCTCGAAAAGCAGGCCGAGGACGCGCTGCAGCGCTTCGAGGAGGCGATCTCGCAGCGGCCCGAGGTGATGGAGTGCTATTTGATGTCGGGCGACGCCGACTACCTGCTGCGGGTCGTGATGCCCGACATGCGCACGCTCGAGCGCTTCATCATCGAGCGCCTGACGACGATTCCCGGCGTGTCGAACATCCGTTCGAGCTTCGCGCTGAAACAGGTGCGCTACAAGACCGCGCTGCCGCTGCCGGCGGCGGGGCTCACGCTCGTCGATCCGGACGAAGCCGCGTCCGACTGGAGCTGAGCGCGCACCGTCCGCCTGTCCGTTCGCCGACACGACGTTGACGGAACCATGACGCCCGCCGCGCCCGTCGCGCCGGATCGAACCAATCGCGCGCCGGCGCCTCATACGGCAGTCGGTCGGCCTGCGCCGTCGCGCCGCCGCGCGGGTCGATGGCGTATGCTCGGCCGGTCGGTGCCGGTTGCGCACGCACGACCGGTTCCTGTGTGTCTCGATCCATCCACAGCGAGGGCATCATGGCAAGACAGTCGATGGCGGAATACCTGGCGAAGACACTCGCGGCAGCGGGCGTCGAGCGCATCTGGGGCGTGACGGGCGACAGCCTGAACGGCCTGTCGTTCAGCCTGAGCCAGATCGGCTCGATTCGCTGGATGCACACGCGGCACGAGGAAAGCGCCGCGTTCGCGGCCGGCGCCGATGCCGCGTCGACCGGGCGGCTCGCGGTGTGCGCGGGCAGTTGCGGCCCCGGCAACCTGCACCTGATCAACGGGCTGTACGACTGTCACCGCAATCACCAGCCGGTGCTCGCGATCGCCGCGCACATCCCGTCGACCGAGATCGGCCTCGGCTACTTCCAGGAAACCCATCCGCAGGAAGTGTTCCGCGAGTGCAGCCATTTCGCGGAACTCGTGACCAACGCGTCGCAGTTCCCGCGCGTGCTCGCGCGCGCGATGCGCACCGCGATCGACGAACGCGGCGTCGCGGTGATCGTGCTGCCGGGCGACATCGCGCTCGGCGACGGCCCCGACGAAGCCCCGGCATGGAGCGCGGCGTCGCCGCCGTCGATCGTGCCGGCGGAGGCCGATCTCGACCGGCTCGCGGCGCTGCTGAACGGCTCGGACGCGATCACGCTGCTGTGCGGCAGCGGCACGCAGGGCGCGCACGACGAGGTGGTCGCGCTGGCGGACACGCTCGGCGCGCCGGTCGTGCATGCGCTGCGCGGCAAGCAGTTCGTCGAATGGGACAACCCGTTCGACGTCGGGATGACCGGGCTGATCGGCTTCAGCTCGGGCTATCACGCGATGGACTCGTGCGACACGCTGCTGATGCTCGGCACCGATTTCCCGTACCGGCCGTTCTATCCGGCGAACGCGAAGATCGCGCAGATCGACTGGAAGGGCTCGCAGCTCGGGCATCGCGCGCCGCTCGCGCTCGGCCTCGTCGGCACCGTGAAGGAAACGCTCGCGGCGCTGCTGCCGCGTCTCACGCGCAAGACGCAGCGGCGTTTCCTCGAGAATGCGCTGAAGCATTACGCGGCCGCGCGCAAGGGCCTCGACGATCTCGCGGTGGCCGAGCCGCCGGGCCGCGCGATTCATCCGCAATACCTGACGAAGATCGTCGACACAGTCGCGGCCGAGGACGCGATCTTCACGGCCGACGTCGGCACGCCGACGCTGTGGGCCGCGCGCTATCTGACGATGAACGGCAAGCGGCAACTGCACGGCTCGTTCAACCACGGCTCGATGGCGAACGCGATGCCGCAGGCGCTCGGCGCGCAGGGCGCGCACCCGGGGCGGCAGGTGGTGTCGCTGTCGGGCGACGGCGGGCTGTCGATGCTGCTCGGCGATCTGCTGAGCGCGCGCCAGCTCAAGCTGCCGATCAAGATCGTCGTGTACAACAACAGCCTGCTCGGCTTCGTGTCGATGGAACTGAAGGCGGCCGGCTATCTCGACACCAACGTCGACCTGAGCCCGACCGACTTCGCGGCGATCGCGAAGGGCGCGGGCATCTTCAGCGTGCGCGTCGAGCATTCGGAGAACGTCGAGGAAGCGTTGTGCACCGCGTTCGCGCATGACGGGCCGGCGGTGGTCGACGTCGTCACGTCGAAGTACGAGCTTGCGATGCCGCCGAAGATCGAGCTCGCGCATGCGAAGGGGTTCAGCCTGTTCATGCTGCGCGCGATCCTCAGCGGGCGCGGCGACGAGATCGTCGAACTGGCGCGAACCAACCTGCGGTGAGACGCGCCGCGCGGCGCTGCTGCGGGCAGCGCCCGCGGCGTACCGCATCGACGCCCGCGCCGGGGTGCGTTCGGCGTCGCATGACGAATCGAACACCCCAAGGACATGACGCAGGCGTGCGCCGCACGGCACGGCGTCGGCCGCGATGAGGTTTCGGTGCGCTTGCGCGTGCGTTCAAGCCGGCGTCGCGTCGCACTCGGTGGCCGCCCACTCGCGCACGGCCTCGACGAACAGCCGCAGCGCCGCCGGCGGATGCCGGTTCGCCGGATAGTAGAGGCACAGGCTGTCGAACGTCTGGCTCCACCCGGGCAGCACCTGCACCAGCCGCCCCGACGCCAGATGCTCGGCCACGCGCGATTCCGTGACCCACGCGATCCCGATGCCGGCCAGCGCCGCGTCGATCATCAGCGTCTGGTTGCCGAGCGTCAGCGGCCCGTCGACGTCGACGCTCACGCGCCTGCCGTCGCGCATCAGATCCCAGCGATAGAGCGCGCCGCTCTCGAAGCGGTAGCGGATGCATGCGTGACGCGCGAGGTCCTGCGGGCTGTCCGGCGGCGCGTGCCGCGACAGATAGCCGGGCGATGCGATCGCGACGAAGCGCATCGGGCCGCCGAAGCGCACGGCGATCATGTCGCGCGGCACGTCCTCGTGCACGCGGATGCCGGCGTCGAAGCCGTGTTCGACGATGTCGATCAGCCGCGAATCGACGACGAATTCGATGTGGATGTCCGGGTAGCGGGCGACGAAGGCCGGCAACACGTGCCGGATCAGCGGACGCGACGCGGCTTCCGATGCGTTGATCCGGATCTGGCCGGACGGGCGGTTGCGGGCGCTCGCGGCGTCGTTCAGCGCGTCCTCGAGATCGGCCACCGCGGGCCGCACGCGCACCAGCAACTGTTCGCCGGCCGCCGTCAGGGCGACCGAGCGCGTCGTGCGGTTGAACAGGCGCACGCCGAGCCGTGCCTCGAGATGGCGGATCGCATGGCTCAGCGCCGACGGCGAGACGCCCAGGATGCGCGCCGCGCCGCTGAAGCTGCGCTGCTCCGCGATCGTGATGAAGCTCGTCAGTTCGCCGATGTCGGTGCGCTGCATTCGTGAAAATTCCTCAATAACGCATGAAATGGTACGCCGATTGTTGAGCGGTATCCATCAACCTACACTGGGTCATCGGCGTTCCGTCGATCGTTTTCACCTTCAGCAGGAGAGATTCATGCAAACACGCAAGCTTGGAAACAGCGGCCTCGAAGTCTCGGCGATCGGGCTCGGCTGCATGGGATTGAGTTACGGCTACGGCCCTGCGACCGACAAGGCGAGCGGCATCGCGCTGATCCGCGCCGCGTTCGAGCGCGGCGTGACGTTCTTCGATACGGCGGAAGCGTATGGCCCGTTCGTCAACGAGGAACTGGTCGGCGAGGCGCTGGCGCCGTTTCGCGACCAGGTCGTGATCGCGACCAAGTTCGGCTTCAAGAATGCCGAGCCGATGACGGGCGTCGACAGCCGGCCGTCGCATATCCGCGATGTGGCCGAGGCGGCGCTGAAGCGGCTGAAGATCGATCGCATCGACCTGTTCTACCAGCATCGCGTCGATCCGGACGTGCCGATCGAGGACGTGGCGGGCACCGTCAAGGACCTGATCCGCGAGGGCAAGGTCGCGCACTTCGGGCTGTCGGAAGCCGGCGAGCAGACGATTCGCCGCGCGCACGCGGTGCAGCCGGTGGCCGCGCTGCAGAGTGAGTACTCGCTGTGGTGGCGCGAGCCGGAGGAACGAATCCTGCCGACGCTCGAGGAGCTCGGCATCGGCTTCGTGCCGTTCAGCCCGCTCGGAAAGGGCTTCCTGACCGGCGCGATCGACGCGAGCACGACGTTCGCCGCGAACGACTTCCGCAACGTCGTGCCGCGTTTCTCGGAGGAAAACCGCAAGGCCAACGCGGGCCTCGTCGATCTGCTGGGCCGCATCGCCGCCGACAAGGGTGCGACGCGCGCGCAGATCGCGCTGGCCTGGCTGCTGGCCCGCAAGCCGTGGATCGTGCCGATTCCGGGCACGACGAAGCTGCACCGGCTCGATGAAAACGTGGGGGCGGCCGCCGTCGCGCTGACCGCCGACGACCTGGCCGCGATCGAGACGGCGCTGCGGCAGATTCGGATCGTCGGCGAGCGTTATCCGGCGCACTTCCAGCAGCGCATCGACCGCTGAACGGGCACGGCGACGGGCGCGCGGCACGGGCGCGCCCGTTGCGTGACCGGGGCGTTTTTACGTCGCTCCGGGCCCGCGTTTTCCGGAATCGATCCGGTTGCCGCGCTTTCCGTCGCGGGCCGATATGGCCGACAGGCGCATGCACGGGCCTCGTGTCGCGGCCCTGCGCCGCCGGGGAAACGGCGTGCCGAAGCCGGCGGCGCAACCGCGCGGGGGGCGATGACGAAGCCGGACGCGCGGGAAGCGCGGCCGCGCACCGCATCCTTTCAAAATAAATACACTTCCTTCCAGTTTCCATTCATATCGGCGTCACATCCGGTTCCTACCATCGCCTTTCATTTCGAAAGCATCAACGGCGGGGAGAACCGGCAACATGAATCGAATCAAACTGGCGGCGCTGCTGTGTGCCGGCGCCTTTGCGCTGGCCGGATGCGGCAGCGACGACGGCCCGACCAGCACGTCGCCCGCACAGCCGCCCGTGCAGGCCGCGGCGCGCAACGTGATCTTCTTCCTCGGCGACGGCATGGGGATCACGACGCTGACGGCCGCGCGCATCTATGCGGTCGGGGAAGACGGCGCGCTCACGATCGACACGCTGCCGGAATCGGCGTTCGTGAAGACGTATTCCAACGACGCGCAGGTGACGGACAGCGCGCCGTCGATGTCGGCGTACATGACCGGCGTCAAGACCAACAACGAAGTGATCTCGATGTCGCCCGACACGAAGGCGATCGAGCCGACCGCCGGCCTCACCGGCAACTGCGGCGCGAACAACGGCAAATCGGCGACGACGCTGCTGGAGATCGCGAAGGCGAAGGGGTGGGCGACGGGCGTCGTGACGACCACGCGCGTCACCCATGCGACGCCGGCCGCGACCTACGCGCACGTCTGCCATCGCGACGCCGAGAACGACATCGCCGCGCAGCTCGTGCCGGGCGGCGCGGGCTACAACGGCGCGCTGGGCGACGGCGTCGACGTCGTGCTGGGCGGCGGCACGCAGTTCTTCGTGCCGAAGGACGGCGGCGGCAAGCGCACCGACGGGCGCAACCTGGTCAACGAGCTGAAGGCGAAGGGTTACGCGTTCGCGCAGAACCGCGACGATCTGCTGGCGGCCGATGCGACGAAGAGCGGCAAGCTGGTCGGCCTGTTCTCGTCGAGCCACATGAGCTACGACCTCGATCGCGGCGCGACGAAGGAGCCGAGCCTCACCGACATGGCGACGCGCGCGCTCGACGTGCTGCAGAAGAACCCGAACGGCTATTTCCTGATGGTCGAAGGCGGCCGGATCGACCACGCGCTGCACGACACCAACGCGAAGCGCGCGCTGCAGGACACGGTCGCGTTCGACAACGCGATCAAGGCGACGATCGACAAGGTGCGCAAGACCGATCCCGACCTGAAGAACACGCTGATCGTCGTCACGGCCGACCACGACCACACGCTGGTGCTGAACGGCTATGCGGCGCGCACCGGCAAGACCGAAGCGGGCAAGCCCGGCGTGCTGGGCGTGTTGCGCAGCTACCAGACGGGCGCGGTGGCGAAGGATGCGGACGGCTCGCCGTACACGATCATCGGCTTCGGCAACGGCGAGAACCGCGTGCAGGGCAGCCGCGCGGGCACCGCGCTCACCGACGCGGTGGCGGGCGCCGACGACTATCGCCAGGAGGCGGTCGTGCGGATGGACAAGGGCAACGAGACGCACGGCGGCACCGATGTGTTCCTCGGTGCGATCGGCCGCGGCGCGGATGCGTTCCACGGCGTGATCGAGAACAGCAAGGTCTTCGAGCTAGTGCGCAACGCGGTGCAGCTTTGAGCGCCGACCATACGGGTACAGGGGAATACAGGATGTCGATCATCAAGTGCATCGCGGCGGCGCTGGCCGTCGCGGGTTTCGCAGGCGGCCCGGCGCAGGCCGCCGGCCAGGCGAAGAACGTGATTTTCTTTCTCGGCGACGGCATGGGGCCGACGACCGTGACGGCGAGCCGGATCTACAAGGCCGGCGAGTCCGGGCAGCTGACGATGGAGAAGCTGGCGCGCACCGCGCGCGTCAAGACCTTCTCGAACGACGCGCAGACGACCGACAGCGCGCCGTCGATGGCCGCGTACATGACCGGCGTGAAGATGAACAACGAAGTGCTGTCGATGTCGTCCGACACGCGCGCCGTGGCGCCGGGCAGCGACGCCAACGGCAACAAGACCGTCAACAACTGCGCGCCCGGCAACGGCCAGCCGGCCGCGACGCTGCTGGAGCTGGCAAAGGCGCGCGGCAAGGCGGTGGGCGCGATCACGACGACCGAGCTCACGCACGCGACGCCGGCCGCGACCTTTTCGCACATCTGCCATCGCGACGCGCAGTACGACATCGCCGCGCAGGCGGCGCCGGGCGGGGCCGGCTACAACGCGGCGCTCGGCGACGGCGTCGACGTGCTGATGGGCGGCGGACGCAACCACTGGACGCCGTTCGATCCGGCAAGCAACAAGCGTGGCCGGGCCGACGGGCGCAACCTGCTCGCGGAGATGAAGACGAAGGGCTACACGGTGGTGGCCACGAAGGACCAGCTCGCGCAGGCCGGCAACGGCAAGCTGATCGGGCTGTTCAGCTCGACGAGCCATCTCGAGTACGAGCTGGACCGCGTGGCGGGCAAAGGCGAAGGGCCGTCGCAGCCGAGCCTGGCGGAGATGACGTCGAAGGCGATCGACGTGCTGTCGAAGAATTCGAACGGCTACTTCCTGATGGTCGAAGGCGGCCGGATCGACCATGCGCTGCACGGCACCAACGCGAAGCGCGCGCTCGAGGACACGGTGGCGTTCGACGAAGCGATCCGCGTCGCGCTGTCGAAGGTCGACCTGTCGAACACGCTGATCGTCGTGACGGCCGACCACGACCACACGATGACGATCAACGGCTATTCGAAGCGCGGCAATCCGATTCTCGACATCAGCCGCAACTATCGCGACGGCCAGCCGAGCAAGGATGCCGACGGCAATACCTACACGACGCTGGTGTTCGGCAACGGCGCGAACCGGCCGAACGTGCGCACGTCGGTCGATTCGGCCACCGCGACGCACGAGGCGTATCTGCAGGAAGTCGGCGTGCGGATGGGCAGCGCGGGCTCGGAGACGCACGGCGGCGGCGACGTGATGCTGTTCGCCGACGGCGCGGATGCGAAGGCGTTCAAGGGGACGATCGACAACACGAAGGTGTTCGGGCTCGTGCGCTCGGCGTTCGGTTTCTGAGCGCGGCGACGCCACGATGAACGGGAACCTGCGATGAAACGCCACTTCCTCTGCGCGCTCGCGTGCGGGCTGGCCGCGGCCTCCGCGTTCGCCTCGGCGGATCTCGACGCCGTGCTGCTGCACGAGAGCCGCACGGTGACGGCCGACGGCGTGACGCGCACCACGACGTATCGCGAACGGATGGTGCGGCGCGACGGGCATGTGTGGGTCGAGCGCGTGCTGCCGGTCGCGGCGGCGGGCGGTCACGACGACGAGCACGATCATGACCGCGCGCCGCGCGCCGGCGTGCAGCCGGCCGCCGCCCGCGCCGGTCACGCCGGCCACAAGCACTTCAATTTCCAGGCGGCCGCGCGGCACGTGACTTACGACGGCAAGGCGGCGCGCATCGAGTATGTGGATGCGGCGAACCGCACGGTGGTCGGCGTGCCGCCGGCCGAGTACGAAACCACGGGCTTCGACGGCTCGTGGGACAACGCGTATTACGTGACGCCGCCGTCGCAACTGAAGCGGCTCGCGGTCGCGAAGCGCGGTGACGCGCCCGGCACGCGCTGGTACGAGCAGGCGGTCGACACGCCCGGCGCGCGCGGCGTGAACCGGATCCTGTGGAGCGAGAAGTGGCAGGCGCCGCTGTCGGTCGAGTACCGGAGCGCCGACGGCAGCGTCGTGCGCAAGCTGACGTTGACGCCGGCGGCGGCCGCGCGGCGGGAGACGTTGCCGTGGCAGGCGCTCGCCGGCTATACGCGCAAGGAATACGCGGACTATCTGGACTGAGCAACGACGCGTACGCGGGGTTTGCGGTCGGGCCGGCCCGTATCGTCACGCGATACGGCCGGGCCCTGGCCGGTTTTTTCTCGTCGGCTTCGCGCCGCGCCCGGCCGCGATCGCCGACGCCGCGCTAGAAGCGCGCGCCGTCCGGCACGCGCGCCGCGGGCCGCGACGCGATCCGCTTGACGAAGCGGTCGAGCGGGTTGGCATAGCCGCGCGCGATCGCCGCGCTCAGCGCCACCGACAACACCAGGTAAGCGATCAGCAACGGCAGCTTGACGTCGCCGTGCGTGGTCGACGGCGGCCAGAACGTACGCAGCCCGCCGAGCACGATCAGGTGGAACAGGTACAGCTCGTAGCTCAGCTTGCCGGCCCGGCGCAGCGGCGTGAGCAGGCGGCCGTGCGCGCGCTCGCCGTCGACGTGCGCGCCGATCAGCAGCACGGCCGTGCCGAGCGCCATCGCGGTGACGCCGGCGACGTGGCTTTCCGCGATCGGCCAGGCCAGATACAGCGCGGCCATCGCCGCCGCGACGGGCCACTGCACGAACGGCGCGGCCAGCAGTCGCCCGTTCACGCGCTCGGCCAGCAACGCGGTGCAGCAGCCGATCGCGATGCCGTCGAAGGACGCGAAGTACGCGTACAGGAACCCGCCTTCGTCGCCGGCGTGCGTGAAGCGGTACACGGGCCCGATCGCGGCGATGACCACCCAGAACGCGACGAGCCGCGCCTCGCGGCGCAGCGCGATGCACAGCAGCGGAAACGACAGGTAGAACACCTCTTCCACCGACAGCGACCACAGCACGCCGAGCGCGTAGTTGACCCAGCCGTAGGCGCCGATCAGCACGTTCATCCAGAACGTCAGCGATGCGAGGTTCACGAGCCAGAACGACACGGCGATGCCCTGCGGCGCGTGGTTCTGGAAGATCGGCACGCCGGCCGCCGCGAGGCCGTTGACGAGCGCGAGCAGCAGCAGCAGGCACGGGACGATGCGCGCGACGCGCGACACGTAGAACGCGCGCACGTCGACCGCGCCGAGGTTGCCCCAGCGGCGCCGCGCGTTCGACGTGATCAGGTAGCCGGAGATCACGAAGAACATCGTCACGCCGTAGTTGCCGTTGCGCACGACCGCATCCACCGCGTCCCAGCCCAGCGCACGCGTGAGCGACGCGTTGCTCAGCGAATACGGGATGTCGAAGTGATGCAGCAGGACCAGCAGGATCGACACGCCGCGCAGCAGGTCGATCCGCGCGTTGCGCGGGCCGGCGCTCATTGCGGCCTCCCGACCGGTTCGGCGAGGGTCGGCAGCGCCTCCAGGAACGTATCGCGTGCGCGCAGGCCGGCGTTCGGCGTCTGCCGCTGGTCGTCCTGCATCAGGTAAGCGAACACGAGCGTGCGCGGCCCTTTGGCCGCCCAGCCGACGAACCAGCCGTACGCGTGCGACGCATCGTACCTGGGCCCCGGCGACCCGGTGCCCGTCTTGCCGTGCACGATCCAGCCGCCGGGCTGCGCGTCGATCAGCGTGATGCGCTCGGTCATGTCGTACGCGTGCGCGCTGACGGGCAGCGTCCGGTTCGCGATCTTGCGCATGAAGCCGATCTGTTCGAGCGGCGAGATGCGCAGCGACGAATTGACCCATGCGCCCATCACGCCGTTCAGTTCGCCCTGCGGGCTGGTCGCGTCCGCGTTGCCATAGCCGAACGCGTTGGTGTACTGCTGGAAGCGCGCCTGCCCGAGCGCCTGCGCGACCTGCTGCGAATACCAGAAAACCGACAGCTTCATCCAGCGCGCCGGATCGGTCGGCTCGCGCCACGGCGCGCCGCCCCAGTCGGGGTAGCCGTCGTGGAAGTCGAGCGTCGGCGTGTGCTCGTCCTTCAGGATGCCCGCATCGAAGCCCATCAGGCTGAGGGCAACCTTGAACGTCGACGCCGGCGTCACGCGGGTCGCGCAATCGCCTTGCTGCACGAGCACCTGGCCGGTGGCGGCGTCGGCGACGACGGTGCAGAGCGGACGGGCATGGGAAGTCGCGGTGGCCAGAAGGCCGGCGGCGAAGGTGAACAGCGCGCGGCGCCAGTGCTTCAAGTGACACTCCTTGGGGATCTGTGGCAGGCGCACGGTGCGGGCGGAAGGCGGCAGGCCGTGCGTAATGAAGGCGACGGCCGGCATCGGGAAAGATGGTGAGGGCGGCCGTCGCGCAGGCCCACAGTGTATCGACGGATCGTGGTCCGTTGTCCTGTCACGGTTGACGGGGCCGTTGCATGCCCATTGGCCCGTTTCGGCGGCGGCGGCCGGTCACGCGCCGCGGCGCCCATGAAAAAACCCGCCGGCAGGCGAGGGCCTGCGGGCGGGCGAAGACACCTCGGGCCGACCGGCGCGGGTGCCGCGTGAAGAACGGAGAACCGGGGCGCGTCAGAACTTGTGGCGCAGCGCGATGCGCACGGCCACCTGGTTCGACGTCGACGACGGTGCGTCGGTGCCGGGGATGAACGCGTTGTCGAGGATCGAGTTCGTCTTGTCGCCGGCGATGTGCTGGTACGCGGCCTGCACGTACACGTCGGTGCGCTTCGACAGGTTGTAGTCGGCCATCAGCCCGGCCGAGTGGATCTTCGGCTTCGCGTCGCCGGTCGATGCGTCGTACTTCTCGAGCGACAGCACGTACTGCGCGCCGACCATGAACGCCGGCGTGATCTGGTAGGCGCCGTTGATTTCGAAGTTCTGGTACTTGATCGCGCTGACCGTCGCCCCCGGCGCGATGATCGCGCCCGGCGTGCCGAGGTAGCCGTTGCCGGTGGGGTTCGTGTAGTTCGAGTTGGTGTACACGAAGCCGAGCGTCGCGGGACCGAACGTGTAGTTGATGCCCGCGCCGAACACGCGCATGCGCTCGGCGATGTAGCTCGCGTCGTTCGCGGTGATCGCGCCGGCCGAGCCGTCGCCCGGATGGTTCGCCTGCAGGTACGCGGCGCCGACCAGCAGGCCGTTGTTCTGGTACTGCGCGCCGAAGCTGTACGCGCGGTTGTCGGAGAAGTTCGTGCTGTTGCTGAAGCTGTACGCGCCGCCGAACTGGAAGCCGCCGAAGTTCGGGCTCGCGTACTTCACGGTGTTGTCGAGGCGGAACGAGTTGTCGGTGTTGTCGTTGTCGAACGGGTGCGCGAGCAGGTAGCCGCCCCAGTTGCCGTTGGCCGTGGTCGGCGCGAGATAGTCGACGACGGAGTCGTACTGGCGGCCGAACGTCAGCGTGCCGTACTGCGTCTGGCTCAGGCCGACGTACGCCTGGCGGCCGAACATGCGGCCGCCCTGGTTGAGCCGGCCGGTGTTCACGTCGAAGCCGTTTTCGAGCTGGAAGATCGCCTTCATGCCGCCGCCGAGATCTTCGCTGCCCTTCAGGCCCCAGCGGCTGCCCTGCGCGTAGCCGCTCGCCATCTCGTAGACGTGGCCGGTGCCGACGTTGTTCGTGTAGTTCAGGCCTTCGTCGATCACGCCGTACAGCGTGACGCTGCTTTGCGCGAACGCGGGGGACGCGAAGGCGGTCGTTACGGCCAGCGCCGTCAGGGTCTTTTTCATTGAGAGATCTCCGGGATATCCAGCTTCTTGTATCGGTTGTCGTGAGCGCGTCCGGCGAGGCGCGCTCCGTCATCCGGGGCGATCCGGCGCAGCGCGTGCGGCGCCGGAAACGCGCGGTGCGCGGCGGCGCGGCGACAGGCCGGGTCGGGTCGTGTCTCCTCCGATGACACCCCGCATTCTTCCCAAGCCGAAAAGGAATCGAAAGCGAGTAATTTCGATGGATGGAATCGGGTTCGCCAATGGGGGGCGACGCGCGGTTTCGACAGGCGAAACGCCTTGCGCGGCGCCCGGGGGCCGCGGCGGGCCGGGCCCGCGCCGCGCGGGGGTGCGACGCCGCGCGCGCGGTCTCCCGCGCGGGCCCGGGAAATCGGCCGGGAAGCCCGTCCGGCGGGGCTGACGAGGCGTGCGGAGATCGATTGGCGCTGCCGATTGCAATGATCGGAATTACTCGTTTCCCTAAATAAATTGGCGGCTCAAACATGCAGGCTGACCGGACGAGGATGCGCTCACGATTCGCCGGCCGCCGCGCATGCCGCGACGCACAAACTACAGATTCGATTTGGAGACGACCCACCATGCAGATTCGACGACTGAAAACGGTCCTTCTCGCCGCCGCGGCGATCCTGTCCGCGCCCGCGGCGCATGCGGCCGGCGGCGCGTGCGCCGACGGCAAGACGGTCCATTTCGCGGGCATCACGTGGGAGAGCGGCTCGTTCGCGACCGAAGTGCTGCGGCAGATCATGGAGAAGGGCTACGGCTGCAAGACGGACGTCGTGCCGGGCAGCACGGCCGCCACCGAAACGGCGCTCGCGCGCAACGACCTGCAGATCTGGGCCGAGCAATGGACGGGCCGCAGCGAGATCACCGCGAAGGCCGTCGCGTCCGGCGCGGTGAAGCTGATCGGCGACACGCTGCCGGGCGGCACGACGGAAGGCTGGTTCGTGCCCGACTACGTGGTGAAGGGCGATCCGGCGCGCAACATCAAGCCGGTCGCCGCCGGGCTCGTGTCGGTCGACGATCTGCCGAAGTACAAGCAGGTGTTCGCCGACGAGGAGGAGCCGGACAAGGGCCGCTTCCTGAACTGCCCGACCGGCTGGGACTGCGAGCGCGTGAACACGCGCCTGCTGAAGGTGCTGAAGCTCGACCAGTCGTACACGAATTTCCACCCGGGCACGGGGGCGGCGCTCGACGCGGCGATCGCATCCGCGTACCAGCGCGGCGCGCCGATCGTGTTCTATTACTGGGGCCCGGCCGCGCTGATGGCGAAATACAAGTTCACGGCGCTGAAGATGCCGGCCTATAACGAAGCATGCTGGAAGACGCTGCGCGACGAGAGCAGCACGCACCAGTGCGCGTCGTCTTACATGGTGTCGCGGCTGACGGTCGGCGTGTCGAAGCCGTTCGCCGATGCGAACCCCGATCTGGTCGGCGTGTTCGGCAAGGTGCGCTTCCCGATGGAGTTCCTGAACCAGACGATCCTCGAGATGACGACGAAGAAGATCGACGGCGCGGCGATGGCCACGCAGTTCCTGAAGACCCGCCCGGACCTGTGGAAGCAGTGGGTGCCGGCCGACGTCGCGCAGAAGATCGCCGGCAGCCTGAAGGGCGCGTAACCCGCGCGCGGCGGCGGGCCCGCGCCTGCCGCCGCCGTCACGCGCCTGCACGGCGCGACGGAGAATCAACATGAACGGCTTCTTCCTGCACCTGTCGATCGCCGACTGGGTCAACAGCGCGCTCGAGACTTTCGTCGCGCAATACGGCGACAGCTTCCATCACTTCAGCGTGCTCGTGTTGCGCTACCTGCTCGTGCCGCTCGAAGGCGCGCTGCGCGCGGCGCCGCCGTGGCTCGTGCTGCTCACGGTCGGCGCGATCGCGTGGAATGCGACGCGCCGCATCGGCCTCGGCGCGCTTTTCATGCTGCTGCTCTACGCGATCGGCTGCTTCGGCCTGTGGGACAAGCTGATGCAGACGCTCGCGCTGATGCTCGTGGCGACCGTGCTGTCGGTCGCGATCGGCGTGCCCGCCGGCATTCTCGCGTCGCGCAGCGCATGGCTGCGCCGGATGCTGCTGCCGGTGCTCGACGTGATGCAGACGCTGCCGAGCTTCGTGTACCTGATCCCGGTGCTGATGCTGTTCGGGCTCGGCAAGGTGCCCGCGATCCTCGCGACGATCATCTATGCGCTGCCGCCGCTGATCCGCCTGACCGATCTCGGCATCCGCCAGGTCGATCCGGACGTGACGGAGGCCGCGCGCGCGTTCGGCACGACGCGCTGGCAACTGCTCGTCAACGTGCAGTTGCCGCTCGCGCGGCCGAGCATCATGGCCGGCATCAACCAGACCACGATGATGGCGCTGTCGATGGTCGTGATCGCGTCGATGATCGGCTCGCGCGGGCTCGGCGAGGACGTGCTCGCGGGCATCCAGACGCTCGACGTCGGCAAGGGCACGCAGGCCGGCCTCGCGATCGTGATCCTCGCGATCGTGATCGACCGGATCAGCCAGGGCTTCGGCCAGGAACGGCGGGCGCGCCGGCGGCTCGCGCAGCAGCGCCGCCAGAAGGGCGCGTCGCGCGTGCCGTACCGGCTGCCGCGCAAGGCGCAGTCGGCGGGCGTCGATTCGAATCAGGCGACGCAATCGTCGCGCGCATAGGAACGGAGGCGAACATGGCGACCATCGACGTCAAACACGTGTACAAGCTGTTCGGGCCGCAGGCCGCGCATGCGCGCGTGCTCGACCTGCTGCGCTCGGGCAAGCGCAAGGCCGAGGTGCTGGCCGAAACGGGCTGCAACGTCGGGCTGAACGACGTGAGCCTCAGTATCGAGTCGGGCGAAATCTTCGTGATCATGGGGCTGTCTGGCTCCGGGAAATCGACGCTCGTGCGGCACTTCAACCGGCTGATCGAGCCGACGGCCGGCGAGATCGTGATCGACGGCAGCGACGTGATCAAGCTCGACGCGCACGGGCTGCGCGAGCTGCGCCGCTTCAAGGTCAGCATGGTGTTCCAGAACTTCGGGCTGCTGCCGCACCAGACCGTGCTCGACAACGCCGCGTACGCGCTGCGCACGCGCGGCGAGAAGCGGCACGACGCGGCCGAGGCCGCGCGCAACTGGCTGACGAAGGTCGGGCTCGACGGGTATGGCGATCATTACCCGGACGAACTGTCGGGCGGGATGCGGCAGCGCGTCGGGCTGGCGCGCGCGCTGGCGGCCGATACCGACGTGCTGCTGATGGACGAGGCGTTCTCCGCGCTCGATCCGCTGATCCGCACCGAGATGCAGGATCAACTGCTCGAACTGCAGGCGACGCTCGCGAAGACGATCGTGTTCATCACGCACGATCTCGACGAGGCGCTGCGCATTGGCGACCGGATCGCGATCCTGCGCGACGGCACGCTCGTGCAGGTCGGCACGCCGGACGACATCCTGTCGCGCCCGGCGGACGACTACGTGCGCCGGTTCGTGGAGAAGCGCTCGAGCGTGAACTGACGCGCGGCATCCGGTCAGGCCGCGCGGTGCGCGGCCGTCGTCAGCACGATCTTGCCGATGTGCACGCCCGAGTCGATCAGCACGTGCGCGTCGCGCGCGTCGTCGAGCGGGAAGGTGCGGAACACCTGCGGCCTGACCGTACCGGCCGCGACGTGCGGCCACAGGTGCCGTTCGAGTTCGGCGATGAGCGCGCCTTTTTCCTCCGGCGTGCGCGAGCGCAGCGTCGAACCGATGTGCGTCAGGCGCTTGGTCATCATGGGCCAAACGTCGAGCTCCTTCGCCGGCCCGTTGAGCGCGCTCACCTGCAGAATCCGCCCGTTCATCGCCGCGGCCCGGTAATTGCGCGCGACGTAGTCGCCCGCGATGATGTCGAGGATCACGTCCACGCCCTTGCCGCCCGTGATCGTTTCGACTTCGGCGACGAAATCCTGCTCGCGGTAATGCACCGCGTGATCCGCGCCGAGCCGCAGGCTCGCGGCGCGATGCGCTTCCGAGCCGACTGTCGTGATGACGGTCGATGCGCCCATCGCCTTCGCGATCATCGTCGCGGTGGTGCCGATGCCCGACGCGCCGCCGTGGATCAGCACCGATTCGCCCGCCTGCAGCCGCCCGCGCTGGATCAGGTTCAGCCAGACCGTCAGGAACGTTTCCGGCATCGCCGCGGCTTCGATCATGTCGAGGCCGGGCGGCAGCTTCATCGTCGTGAGGTGATGGGCGACCGCGTATTCCGCATAGCCGCCGCCCGTCACCAGCGCGCTGACCCGGTCGCCCGGCGCGAAGCCGTGCACGGCTTCGCCGGTCGCGACGACTTCGCCCGCGATTTCCAGGCCCGGGAGGTCGGATGCGCCCGGCGGCGGGTTGTAGAACCCCTTGCGTTGCAGCACGTCCGGGCCGTTCACGCCGGCGGCGTGAACCCGGATCAGCACTTCGTCGGCCTTCGGCCGCGGCACGGGGCGACGTGCCGTCGCCAGGACGTCGGGGCCGCCGGGGCGGGTGATTTCGACTGCCGCCATGTCGGCGGGAACGGGGGAGAGCGAATCGGACATGTTTGCCTCGACAAGACAGATGAGTGGTCGGTGAAAAAAGTATAGGCTTGGGCCTTGATGAATTCGCGCAGCGATTTTCACGACCACAGATGCAAATTTGCATCACATCAGGAGAAGGCGCTTGAACTGGGACGACGCGCGGATTTTTCTCGCCATCCACCGGGAACGCAGCCTGCGCGGCGCCGCGCGGGTGGTCGGGCTCGACCAGGCGACGGTCGGCAGGCGGCTCGCGGCACTCGAGCGCGCGCTCGGCGCGACGCTGTTCCTGCGCACGTCGGCCGGTTACGTGCCGACCGCGGTGGGCGAGGTCGCGCTGCGCAACGTGGAGAGGATGGAACAGTCGGCGATCGATCTGATGCGGCAGACCCAGGGCGTCGACCGGCGCCTGGCGGGCGACGTGCGCGTGACGACGACCGATACGATCGGGCTCGAATTCGTGATGCACGCGATGCGCAACCTGCACGACGAGCATCCGGACGTGCGCGTGCTGCTCAACACGTCGACGCAGGTGGAGAACCTGGCCAAGCGCGAGGCGGACATCGCGATCCGCACGATCAAGCCCGACAATCCCGGTCTGCTCATGCGCCGGCTCGCTGCGTGGCCGACGGGGTTGTACGCGTCGGCGGACTATCTGGACCGGCATGGCGAACCGGTGCCCGGCACCGGCTTCGACGGCCACGATCTCGTGTGCTTCCTGCCGCACCTGAATGCGCGCGGCCCGCTCACCGTGGTCGGCGAGCCGGTTCGCGCCGGGCGGATCGTGTCGGGACTGAATTCGAATCTCATGCTGCGCGCGGCGGCGCGCGCCGGGCTCGGGCTCGCCGAACTCCCGGTGCCGATCGCGGCGCGCGACGGGCTCGTGCGCGTGTGGCCGGCGCGCACGTCGGCGCGTCCCTATGAAGTCTGGATGGTGACGCACAAGGATTTGCGGCATACCGCGCGGATGAGCGCGATGATCGATCACATTGTGCGGGTGTTCGACGCCGTGCCGGCGTCGGGCGGTGCGTGGGGGGATGGCGGGCACGTGTGACGCGAGCCGGAAGGACGGCAGGTTGCAACGGGCTGCGCGCTGTCCGCGCCGATCGGAGCGGTGCAACGCGCCGCGCCGAGTTGCGTTTCGGGTCGTGTATCGCCTGCCGTTACGGCTCGATCGACAGATAGCGCGGATAGCGCCCGCTGCCGTAGTTGTCAGGCGTCCTGCATTTCTGGTAACACTGCGTCAGCCGGAACGCGGCCTTCTCCCGGTCCGTCTCGTCGCCGTCCTGCAGCCAGAGCGCGTGGCTTTTCTCCGCGAGCAGGATCAGCAGGCGCCGCCTGGCAGCCGACAGGGCCGAACGCTCCAGCAGGTCGCAGACGAGATTGGCCGTGACCACGCCGAACAGCCGGCGGTGCTCGTGGCGGTCGCTGGACGCGAGCAGCTGCATCGCTTCGGCGAATGCCGCTTCCGCTTCCGCCGCGGATTGTTGAAGCGTGATCGCCGGGAGCGCGAGCGCCGTGATGTAGAGGCGATCGTCGGCGTCGAACCGGTCGAGCGGCGCATGCACGTCCCGCGATTTCTCGAGCACCGCATGCTGGCGGTCGATCCGCCGGCGCGCATCGGCCGGTGCATCGTCGTGCGCGTCCACGAGCCGTTCGAGCGCGTCCATTCCCGCTTCCCAGTCGCCGAGATGCTCGCCGAATACGTGCGCCACGAGCGCCGCCAATTCGACGAGATCCTGCGCGCCCATCGGGAGCGCCAGCCGTTCCCGCAGGCGGGCCGCGACCGCCATCGGCTGCTTCGTATGCTCCTGCCAGTCCTTTATCAGCGATTCGCGCAATTGCGCGTCGTGTACCTGCATCGTTTCCATGTGTTCCTCCGTTCGGTTGCACGAATGGTAGGAGCGGGGATGGTGTGTGTACAGTGCAGGTTTGTCAGATATATGATGCATTCGATGCAAATCTGCGAGGAGCGCGGCGTTGAACCGGATCGACCTGAACCTGCTGCTGGCGCTGAAGGCGCTGATCGACGAGGAAAGCGTGTCGCGTGCGGCGCACAGCCTCGATTTGAGCCCGTCCGCGATGAGCCGGACCCTTGCCCGGGTTCAGGACGCGATCGGCGACAAGGTGCTGGTGCGCGCGGGCAAGGGCATGGTGGCGACCGAAACGGCGCGGCGGCTGAAGGCGCCGCTCGACCGCATCCTTCAGGATGTGGAACTGCTGCTCGGTGCGCAGCACCGGTCGATCGACGCGCAACGCGTGTTCAACATCAGCGCCAACGACGGGTTCATCGATTCGTTCGCGGTGCCCATCATTGCGCAGGCGCACGAGGCATGGCCGCATGCAAGGCTGCGGTTCCTGCCCAAGCACGAGAAGACGGTGGCGCGCCTGCGCAGCGGCGAAGTCGATATCGAAATCGGCGTGATCGGCGAGACGGGGCCGGAGATCATGATCCGCAAGCTGTTCGACGACCGGATGGTCGGTGTGCTGCGCAAAGGCCATCGGCTGGCGCGGCGCCGGATGACGCTGGATGCCTACCTGTCCGTGCCGCACATCAGCGTGTCGCGCAAAGGGCGTTTCCACGGGCCGATCGACGATGCGCTCGGCGAGCAGGGGCGTGAGCGGAACGTCATCGCGGTGGTGCCGAACTTCAAGTCGGGCATCGAGCTGGCCCAGCGTTCGGACTGGATCGTGCAGGTGCCCGAGAAGCACACCGCCGAGGCCCGGCGAGACGTCGTGACGTTCGAGCTGCCGGTCGCCACGCCCGGGCTGGCGATCTCGATCATGTGGCATCCCCGCTTCGACCGGGACGCGGTGCATGCCGGGCTGCGGGACCTGATCGTGAAGGTTTGCCGGCAGATCGTGGACGCCGGGAACGGCTGAGGCCCGGCGGCGGCCGTCGATCCTGCCGGCGCCGCGTCACTGGGCGACCGCCTCCCGTTGCGTCGACGGCACGCCGGCCTGCTGCGCCCGCATCGCATCCGCCAGGATCAGATCCGCGCCTTTCTCCGCGACCATCATCGTCGGCGCGTTGATGTTGCCCGACGTGATGTTCGGGAACACCGACGCATCGACGATGCGCAGCGCCTGCAGACCGTGCACGCGCAACGACGCGTCGACCACCGACGTCGCCGCGTCGGGCCCCATCGCGCACGAGCCGCACAGGTGGTAGATCGATCCCGACTGCTCGCGGAAGTACTGCAGCATCGCCTCGTCCGAGTCGACCTGCGGCCCCGGCGAGATTTCCTCGACCGTCATCGACTTCAGCGCCGGCGCGCGCATCAGCGCACGGATCACCTTGCTGCCCTGCACGGCCTCGTCGAGATCCTTCTGCGTGGTGAGCGCGTTGACGTGAATCTTCGCGGCATCCTCCGCGCGGTCCGACGCGATCTCGATCGTGCCGCGGCTCGTCGGCCGGCACGGGTTGAACGCGATCAGGAAACCCGAATATGGCTCGGGCTTGATGCTCGCGCGGTCGCTTTTCGGAATCCGGTACGACAGCGGGTTGAAGTAGAGCTGGATATTCGGCTCCTGCGCATCGTCCGTGCCGCGGAAGAAGCCGCCGGCCTGGTTCACGCTCATCGCGAGCGGCCCGCGCCGGGTCAGCAGATAGCGCAGCCCGATCTTCAGCTTGCCGACGAGCGTACCCATCTCGTCGTTCAGCGTCGGCCGGTTGGCCTTGAAGTAGAAGCTCACGCACAGGTGATCCTGCAGGTTGCGGCCGACGGCCGGCAGCGCATGCACGAGCGGCACGCGGCGCTGCGCGAGCAGCGCCGGATCGCCGACGCCCGACAGTTGCAGCAGCTTCGGCGTATCGACCGCGCCGGCCGCGAGGATCACCTCGCGCGCGGCGACGAGCGTTTCGTCGCCGTGCGCGCCCGCGACGACCACACCGGTCGCGCGCGTGCCGTCGAACGTCACGCGCCGCACCAGCGCGCCCGGGCGCAGCGTGAGGTTGGCGCGCCCCAGCGCGGGCCGCAGATACGCGACGCTGCTCGAACAGCGCTCGCCGTTCTTCGTGTTCAGGTCGTAGATGCCCGCGCCTTCGAACCGCGCGCCGTTGAAATCGTCGGTGCGCGGCAGGTTCAGTTGCTCGCAGCCCTTCAGGAATTCATCGACGATCGGATGCACGTCGGCCTTCATCGACGTGATGTGGATCGGCCCCGTCGTGCCGTGATGCAGCGGGTCGGTCGCACCGGCCGCATGCGTCTCGAGCTTGCGGAAATACGGCAGCACGTCGTCGTATCCCCAGCCCGGGTTGCCGGCGGCCGCCCAGTCGTCGTAGTCGCTGCGCTGGCCGCGCACGTAGACCATCGCGTTGATCGACCCCGACCCGCCGACCACCTTGCCGCGCGGGCAGTACAACTGACGGTCGCCGAGCTGCGCTTCGGGCTCGCTGTAGTACATCCAGTTGTAGCGGCGGTTGTAGTAGGTCTTCGTGAAGCCCACCGGCACCCTGAACCAGAACGACGCGTCGCGCTCGCCCGCTTCGAGCAGCAGCACCGAGTGCCGGCCCGATTCGCTCAGCCGGTTCGCGAGGATGCAGCCGGCCGAACCCGCGCCGACGATGATGTAGTCGTAAGTCATGTCGCTTCCTTCGCGCTCAGCCCTTCGCGGGGGCCAGGTCCTTCACGTCGACGGGGCGTTCGCCCATCTGCAGGTGCAGCCGCTCGCCGGTGTACGGCGTGTGGCGCTTCACGACGTCCATGTCGAGCTCGATGCCGAGGCCGGGCTCGTTCGACGGGACGATGTAGCCGTCCTCCCAGCGGATCGGCGTCTTCACGACTTCCGCATGGAAGCCGCCCCACGTCATGATGCTTTCCTGGATCAGGAAGTTCGGCGTGCAGGTGGCGAGCTGGATGCTCGCCGCCGCGCCCACCGGCCCGTTGTACAGGTGCGGCGCGATTTGCGCGTAGTGCACTTCGGCGAGCGTCGCGATCTTCTTCGCCTCGAGCAGCCCGCCCACGCGCGCGACGTTCAGTTGCAGGATCGACGCGCCGCCCGCCTGCAGCAGCCTGTGGAATTCGTACTTGGTCGTCAGGCGCTCGCCGGCCGCGATCGGAATCGACGTGTGCCGTGCGACCTGCGCCATGGCGTCTTCCTGGCCTGGCGGCACGGGTTCCTCGAACCACAGCGGGTCGTACTTCTCGAGCCGCTTCGCGAGCCGGATCGCCGACGACGGCACCATCTGCCCGTGCGTGCCGAACAGCAGGTCGGCCTTGTTGCCGACCGCCTCGCGCACCTTGCGGCAGAACGTCTCGCAGCGGTCGAGCACCTCGAGCGACAGCTGGTGGCCGGAGTAGGCCGTGTACGGGCCGGCCGGGTCGAACTTGACGGCCGTGAAGCCGAGCTTCACGTTCTCGGCCGCGCATTCGGCGGCGAGATCGGGATCGTCGTAGTCGTATTCGCCGCGCGCGTTCTTCGGGTACAGGTAGGTGTACGAACGCAGCCGCTCGTGGATCTTGCCGCCGAGCAGCTCGTACACGGGCTTGCCGGCGGCCTTGCCGACGATGTCCCAGCAGGCCATTTCGAGGCCGCTGACGACGCCCATCATCGTCAGGTCGGGCCGCTGCGTGAAGCCGCTCGAATACGCCTGGCGGAACAGCCGCTCGACGTGATGCGGGTCGCGGTTCAGCAGATGGCGTTCGAATACGTCGTCGATGATCGGGGCCATCGCCTTCGGGCCGAACGTCGCCGAATAGATCTCGCCGACGCCTTCGATGCCGTCGTCGGTCTTCAGCTTCACGAAGATCCAGTACATCCCGCCGACATGCGGCGGCGGCACGGCGACGATATGGGTTTCGAGCGAAACGATCTTCATGCGGACTCCTGGAGACGGTTGAGGCGGTATTTGAGGAAGGCGGCGGCGCCCGCGCCGCAGAGCGCGATGGCCGCGATATAGCCGAAATAGAGCTGGTAGCCGTGCGCGCCCGGCCAGGTCTGCGTCACGTAGCCGTTGATCAGCGGCACGAACACGTCGGGCGAATAGCCGAGCACCGAGATCAGGCCGATCGCGAGGCCCGCGCAATGCGTCGGCACCTTGCAGTCGTCGAGCAGCGACCAGTACAGGCCGCGGATCGTGTAGGTGAGGATGCCGATGAACAGCACCAGCACGACGAGCATCGCCTGCGGGCTGTGCGGCGGCGCGGCGATCAGCCCGACGAGCGACAGCGCGGCGAGCACGAGCGCCCAGAACAGCACCGACACCTTCGACACGCGGTCGCCGAGAAACCCGCCGCCGATGCCGCCGACCGGGCGCATCCACAGCTTGAGCGTCGTGATGAAGCCGGCCGCCGTCGCGCTCAGCCCGAAATTGCCTTCGTGCAGGTACGCGGAGAAGCTGTAGGTCGCCCAGAACACCTGGTAGCCGCAGAACACGATCGCCGCGACGAGCCACAGCTCGGGAATGGTCGCGAGCGTCTTCAGGTCGGTCAGCACGTTGCCCCGGCGGTCGCCGTCGGCGCCGCGCCGCGTGGCCGCCGGGCGTTCGCCGGTGCGCGACGGATCCTTCACGAGTGCCAGCAGCACGCCGAGCGCGATGCAGAAGAATGCGTAGAGATGCACGACCAGCCTGAAGCCGGCCGCGTCGGTGCCGCCGTGCGCCTGCGTGACGTACGCGAACAGCGTGATCGCGATCGTCGCGAGCAGCGCCTCGACGAGCCCGCGGCCGCCGTCGAGCAGCCCGAAGAAGCGGCCTTGCTCGTCGGGCCCGGCGATCATGTTCACGCGCTTGATCACGGCCGCCCAGAACGTGAGGCCGGTGGTCAGCCCCCAGCCGCCGAAGATCAGCACGAGCATGTCGAACGACGGGCCGGTGGCATAGACGAGCCCGAGCGCGCCCGTCGCGACCAGCGAGAAGCAGATCAGCCAGCGCGGCGACAGGCGGTCGGCGAGCCAGCCGCTCGGCAGGTAGCTGATCAGGAAGATCGTGCCGAGCGACGAATACAGGTAGCCGAGCTGCACGTCGTCGATGCGGAAGAACTGCAGCATGGTCGGCTGGTACACCTGCCGCAGGTACAGCATCGGATAGATGGCGCCCGCGGCGATCACGAGCAGCAGCAGTTGCAGGTAGCGCTGCGCACGCATGTGCTGCGACACGCCGGCGTCGGGCGTCGTGTCCTGCAACGCGAGCGACGCCGCGGGCGTCGACGGTTGGGTCGGCATGATGTCTTCCTCCATCAGACTTCCTTCACGCGGAAGTCTGCAGATTTGTTTTGATGAGTTCGGGTCGGGGCCGGCGCGCGCGATCGGGTGTCGGCGCGCGCCGGAACGGGCGCGTCGGCGCCGTGGCGTCAGTACTTCATGACGACGAGGCGCGTCTGCGTGAATTCGAGCATTCCGTGCTTGCCGTCGTCGCCGCCGAGGCCCGAGCGTTTCCAGCCGGCATGGAAGCCCTGGTACGGATCGGCCGGCGTGCGGTTCACGTACAGCTCGCCCGCCTCGATCGCGTTCGCGACCTTCATCGCGGTGCGGTAGTGCTCGGTGTAGAGCACCGACGACAGGCCGAACTGGTGGTCGTTCGCGAAGCCGACGGCCTCGTCGATCGTCCGGTAGCGCAGCACGGGCAGGACCGGGCCGAAGGTTTCCTCCTGCACGATTTCCATGTCCTGCCGGCAGTGCGTCAGCAACGTGGCCGGGTAGAAGAAGCCGGGGCCGGTGGGGATCGCGCCGCCGGTCTCGAGCGTCGCGCCGGCCGCGACCGCGCGCTCGACCATCCCGTGGATGTGCGCGCGCGCCGACGCGCTGACGAGCGGGCCCATGTTCGACGGATCGGCCGCGCGGTCGCCGCTGCGGACGGCGGCCATCTTCTCCTTGAGCAGCGCGACGAAGCGGTCGTGCACGCTGTCGTGCACGTACACGCGCTCGATGGCCGTGCAGAGCTGGCCGCAATGGGTCGTCTTCGACGCGACGAGGGCGGCGGCCGCGCGTTCGAGATCGGCGTCGGGCTCGATGATCGCGGGCGTCTTGCCGCCGAGTTCGAGCGACGGCTTCGCGATGTTTTCCTTGCAGTAGTCGAGCACCTTGCGGCCCGCGTTCACGCTGCCCGTCAGCGTGATCATGCCGACCGCCGGATGCGTGCACAGCGCCTCGGCCGTCGCGTGGTCCATCGTCAGGATGTTGACCACGCCCGGCGGGAAGCCCGCCTCGTCGGCGGCCTTCGCGATCTCGAACGCGGACACCGGCGTATGGTTGCTCGGCCGCACGACCACGGTGTTGCCCGCGATCAGCGCGGGCGCGACCTTGCGCAGCAGCGTGTAGACGGGGTAGTTGAACGGGATCAGGCATGCGACGACGCCGATCGGCTCGCGCTGCAGGAACAGGTTCTCGTCGGGCGTGTCGCTCGGGATGATCTCGCCCTCGATCCGGCGCGCCCACTCGGCGTGGTAGCGCGTGATCTGGCCCGCGTAGACGGCTTCGTTCGACGCGTCCTCGACGCTCTTGCCGGATTCCTGGGCGAGTGCCGCGCCGATGTCCGGCGCGCGGGCGGTCAGCGCGTCGGCGAAGCGGTGCAGGCAGGCGGCGCGCTCGGCGCTCGGCAGCGTGCGCCACGACTTCTGCGCGGCGGCCGCGGCGTCGACGGCGGCGCGCGCGGCGGCCGGCGTCGCGGCGGGCACGCGCGCGAACGGCGCTTCGGTGGCGGGGTTGTGGACGACGATGAACGCGTCGCTTTCCGGGGCGACGAAACGGCCGTTCACGTAGTTGCGTTCGGTACGCATGAAGTGGCTCCTCCGTTGGGTGCGCGCGGATCGCTTCGGGTGGCGACACCGCTGCACGGGATAAAGGCCATTCTGTTCATGCGTTTAGCGCACGGCAAACGACTTATTTTCGCGTCGAGCATGAGAAAAATGCACGTTACTCGACGCAGCGGCGGGAGTTACCCGTCGGGCAAGGCTGCGTTGGACGGGGGGGGAGCGGGGGGGGGGGCGGAGATGTTTCTTAT